>CADBLY010000085.1 GCA_902795725.1 uncultured Erysipelotrichaceae bacterium | reverse complement strand
TAGGATTTTCCATTTCAAATACGTATACTGCACTCTCAACAGCTTTAGCATATCCTTCCATACTTCTAAGTCTTGCCTTTTCTCTTGCTTGATTGATAATATTTAAAACAATTGGAACTGTGATAAGCGCTAAAATGGCTAATACTACTAATACAGCTAATAATTCAATTAATGTAAAACCTTTCTTATTTCTTTTCATTTTAATGCCTCCTTCTATTTTTTTACAATTTCATTCTATCATATTTTTTTTTAAATAACAATATATTTTTTTATTTTTTATTTATTTGACATTTTTTCTGTAAAGTCTCTCATATAATAATAGTATTCCTATTGATAAAATACTACCTATAATACCTATTCCTAGATGATGTGGATAATAAACCATTTTAATTGTATGTTTACCTTTATTAAGATCAATACCTATAAATTCTCCCGCCACTTTATTATAGGATGTTTTCTTGCCATCTACATATACTTTCCATCCTTTTTCATATGGAATGGATGTGAATAGAGTTGATGGCTTATCTACTTTAATTTTACCTCGAACTTTATTTCCTTTTACTTCAACACTTTTAAGTTGATGTTTTTTTAATATATTAATATCTTCTTTAAAGGTGTCTAAATCCATATAATACGCAACCATTGGTTTAGGTTTTTCTTTGGTTTCTGTACTACCAACTTTAATATTTATTTTACTATTTGGATACTTATTATCTAGTTTTATATGGCCTATTTCTTCACTATTGGAACTTGTTACATATTCATCATTTATATAAATTGAATCATAGATAGTCCAGTTAATAGATACATCATAATCAAAACTTATATATATATATTTACTATCATTATTGATGTCTAATTCATATATACCTTTACCTTTATATTTTTGTTTATATGGTATTAATACATCTTTATCATTACCAGTTAATGTTTTCATTAATCTATTTAATGATTGATAACTGTTTTTTGTCTTTATAGATTTATATATTTTTTGATTATTCTTAGGTATTAAATACCCTAATGATAAAGCGTATGGATTCTTATAGACATATTTGGTTTTAATTTCTTCGTTGTTTTTAACATAACTAAATTTTTTTACGGTGAAGTTAGTTTCAAACTTATATAGTGAATCTTGTAATTCATCATCACTAAAGACATATTCTACACCAAATAAGGAATCAAATATTGGCAGTTTATTTAAATCATAGAAAATAGTTGTATAGGTAACACTACCACCATTATTCATCCAGAATCTATATAAATCCCCATTATTGGTTGATAAAGATGTTGTAAGAGTATTATTTTTACATACCCAACTATCTAAGTAACTATAGCGATATTCTCCATCTACACGGTGAAATTTAGGATCTAGATTATTTAATACAGGGCATGCTCCTTCATAGTAATTATGATAACTTCCTGTCATCTTCATATCACTATTAGTTAGGAAGCATAATTTAAAATTAATAAATAATTCGATGATAACTGTAATTAACAAAAGAATATTTAATGATTTTTTTATTTTGTCTTTCTTTAAATACATCTTTAATCCTAATATTATTAAATAGATTAGAATAAAAATAGAACTAATAATTAAATCACTCTTTTCAATAAATACTAGATACTGAGTAGATACTTTATAAGTTAAAAAGGTATATATTAATATAAATATAACAAAATATCTAATATTAATTTTTCCTAAGTTAGTAAAGCAACGAGCAGATAATAAAAGTAAAAAGAATGTATATAAAAAGCTATAACGACATATATAACCATTTGGAAATGATCCTGCTTGCCAGAATAAATTTAAATGTGGAATCATAAAACTAGCTATAAAGAACAATAAAATAACAGCACTAATTATTCTTTCTTTTACTTTTATATTTTTATTACAGAAGTACATAAACGTAAGTATAAGTGGGAGCATACCGGAATAAAGATTAGGACGATTACGACTCAATACGGATGTGGTATTATGACTTCCTAGGTATATTTTAGGTAATATGTTAGATAAGAAATCTTTTAAAAATGTATGAAAATTAATATTTAGTAAGGATTTATCTAAGGAAAAACGCATTACTTCTTTTAAATTCATTATGACTGGTAGTAACCAAAACAAAGATATTCCACCAGCTAATAATGATGCTAATGCAAATCTAATAATAATACTTTTATACTCTTTAAACTCTTTTATTTTATACTTTAAAAACAATTGATATATAAAGTATATTACACAAAATATACATAGCATATAAGCTATATAGAAATTAAAGATAATTGCAAGCGCTAAAAAGATAGTGTAAAACATAATACTTTTAGTGTTGATTAGTTTATCAATACCTAACATAACAAGTGGTGATAAATATAATACATCTAGCCACATATTGTTAAAATAATAGTTTACAGTATATGCACTTAAAGAATATATCAAACTAAAGATAATACTAGATTTACTGTTAAACTTTTTATCTAGATAGATATTCATGCATAAACCACATAAACCTATTTTTATTAAATAAATAATGAATGTCATTGATGGGATTTCTAGTTTAGGACATAATAAATATAATATATTTAAAGGGCTGGAAGCATAATAGCCAATTGTACTAGCCATATTTCCACCTAAACCTTTACCAAAGGAATAAAAAATGGAATCATTACCTCTTAAAACATCCCAAATATATGCATATATAGAATTATATTGACTAGCCATATCTGCTAGTAAGAAATTTTCTCCTTTTCTAATATAATTTCCTTTTAATAATTCCATACTCATTATATGTATTAGTATTATTGCAATTGGTATAACAAAGGCTAATATATATGTTTTTTTACTTCTTTTCATTATCTCTACCTCATGTATATTATATAAAATTATCTTCTCAAAGTAAAGAGAAAAATAACAGTTATAGCTGTTATAGTTTAATTACTTTGTTACATCTATTTCCCCAAGCATCAATCATTTTACCATTTTTATATATTCTAAGTATTTCACAGTTGTTTGAACATCCCATACATTCCATTGGTTTTGTTTCAAAAGAAATACTATTTATATCTAGGTTATAAGTTTTATTTATTTGATATTTTTTTGATAAAATAGCTATACCTAAAGCTCCTAATAAATGGCTGTTTTGATCAACAATAATATCTTTTTTTAATACTTCTTTAAAGTACTTGACAACGCCTTTATTTTTACTCACACCACCTTGAAAGACAATAGGACCCATAATCTTTTTACCCTTACCAACATTATTTAAATAGTTTAAAACAATGCTTTTACATAATCCAGCAATAATATCTTCTTTTTGGTAACCGGATTGAGCTTTATGAATTAAATCTGATTCAGCAAAAACAGTACATCGAGCTGCTATTTTAACGGGATTGCAACTTTTTAGAGCATACTCACTAAAATCATTGATATCAACTCCTAAACGTTTAGCTTGGCTTGATAAAAATGAACCTGTTCCAGCAGCACATAATGTATTCATAGCATAATCAGTTATTATTCCATTATTTATTAAAATAATTTTGGAATCTTGTCCTCCTATTTCTAGAATGGTTTTAACATTAGGATAAAGAGAAAGTGTGCCAACAGCATGGGATGTTATTTCATTTTTAACAACATTAGCATCTAGTAATAATCCAATTAATTTTCTCGCACTTCCAGTTGTTCCAATGCCTTTAATTATATAATTAGATGGTAATTGTTCTTTTAATTTGTTGACTAATTTGGTTACAGCTTTGACTGGGTTTCCTTCAGTCCAAATATATAGTGATGTTATTATTTTATTGTCTTTATCAATTATAACTCCTTTAGTAGAAATTGATCCAATATCTATTCCTAAATAGGCATCATTCATTATATTTCCTCATTTCTAACATATCATAAAAAGCTTCTAATCTTGTTTTTATCCCTACTTCTGATGTATTAGTATCAAAACTAAAAAAAATTACTGGCACATTATTTTCCTTAGCTATTTTATTAATTATCGGCATCACAGCTATTTCTGGGGTACAAAAGGAAGATTTAATATGTATAATCCCATCATAGTGTTTCTTGCATAACTCTTTAGTATGATAGATGTTGTCTACTGCATCTGCACCCATTCGATATTTTATGTTTTTTAGTTTCTTGAGATATTTTTTTACTAATTTTCTTTTTTTTAATAATAAATACGATACATTTGTATATCTTTTTATTTGAATATGATGACTAGCTAAATCTTTTTCAATTTCATAATTGCTACTAGGTTCCATAAGTGTATATAACTCACCTATTATACCTATTTTTAAGCAATCTTTAGGTTTGTTAATCGGTATCTTTTTAAATCTTTTATAGTATTTTCGATATAGTCTATGTAAGTTAATTAATCCTTTTGCATGAGAAAAATCATTTAACATTTCTTCTTTTAAATTAATAAATGAATCTTTATTAATTTCAAAACCTATATTTAATCTAATATAATCATCTATTCTATCCATGTATTTAATCATTTGTATACCTATTAATGTATAATAGATCGATTTAAATAGTTTAATACTTGGGTCATAGCTTTTCATGATTTTAATAATTCTTTTTATGTCAGTTTTACCACCAATTATTAAACTATCAAGTGTGATAGGATAATCTAAATCTTTTAATATTTGTTCTTGTAATTCACCATAGTATCCATACCTGCATCCACCACCAAATTGAATCAAAGTATTAGCGCCCTTCTCTATTGATTCAATAAAGGTTCCTAATGTGTATTTAAAAGGAGTACATACAAACTCAGGACTATATTTAGATCCTAATTCTATTGTTTTACTTGTTATTTTGGATGGTTTAATTATTTTTAAAGAACTAATATGACTTAATACATAAAAGGCTGGTATATCGTAATTATCTAGTTTAGGAAATGATATAACTTTGTCCATTTTATCACCATTAAAATATATGAATAATCTTATTATTTATTACTGATTTAGTATATCTACAAAACTTTCAACTCTTGTTTCCACACCAGATAAGGAATCTAAATCATCAACAATAATGTTTAAATAAGGTATATTTATTTTACGAATAATTAATTCATTTACTAATGAATCCAATCCGCAGGGAAAAGTTGATAAAAATAATATACCATCTATGTTCTTTTTAACAAGTTCAATAGAGCCAATAATATCTTTAGAATATTTCCAATATAAATCCTTAGATAACTTTTTACTTAATTTATTAGTACTGTTTTTATTAAATAAATCACTATATATTATTTCAATATCCAAATCTTTTAATAATTTGATTATTGGTTGTCCTACAAAGGTATCATAGGTATTGTAAGGATGCGAAATAATTAATACTTTCTTTTTACTTTTCTTTAATTTTAGGATGTTATTTAATATATCTTTTTTTCTTTCTTTGTTATACCTTTTTAATGCATAATTTAAAGCTTTTTTTATTAAAGATTTTTTCTTACCAAACTTGTATCCAATATACATTAATCCTTTTTTTAATGTTTCATTATCATTTAAATTAATATTATAATTTATTATTTCATTACCAAAAAGATTATTTACTAAATCATACATAGCTAAAAAATTAGTACAGGTCTGATTATTATCACCAAAATTTTCAATGCGTGGTATAAGCAAGTATTTGCATCTTTTAGATAAATATGCTACATGGCCTAAGTAACTCTTAATAGACATACACATTTCGTCATTGGATATACTTTTTCCCATTTCTATTATTTCTTTATTGGTATCAGGACTAATAACATAGTCAATTTTTAAATAATCAAAAAAGTTTGTCCATATTTTTCCATCATAATAGTAAAATAAACTCTTAGGAATACCTATCATATTATCACCAATAAAGTATATGTATTTATATTTTTTTTAGAAGAAAAAAAGTTAGATAATCTAACTTTGAGGTAATTTGTCTTTATAGACGTTGATTATAATTCATTTATGGATTTAATCTTGTTGGTCCACGATATATTAATGTTGCTTCTCTAATATTATCTATTTCAAATATACGCATCATAATACGAGCTAAACCAACTCCATATCCACCATGTGGTGGACAACCATTTTTGAAAAAGTCTAGATAGAATTGTAAATCTTTGGAATTAATACCTTTTTCTTCAATTTGCTTTTTTAATATATCATAACGATGTTCTCTTTGTGCGCCACTTGTTATTTCTATACCTTTAAATAATAGGTCATAGGTTTGTGTTTCTCCATTTTCATTTTTCATTACATAAAAACTTCTAGCGCTATATGGAAAATTTGTTATGAAGACAAAATCACTATTATATTCTTTTTTTGCGTAGATACACATTAATTCTTCTTCTCTTCTATCTAAATCTTCTTCTTTTTCACCATTATAATGATATTTTTCTTTAATAATTTTTTTAGCTTCTTCGAATGTTATGCGTGGAAATGGATTTGATACATCACTTAATTCTACTTTAAATACATCTTTAATTCTATCTCCATATTTTTCTTTTAATCTGGTCATAAAGTATTTAATCCAGGCTTCTTCTTCTTGCATAACATCTTCAAATGAGTTAATCCAAGATATTTCAGCATCAATCATTTGTATTTCTGTTGCATGATAACTTGTATGGGAATTTTCTGCTCTAAATACAGGTCCCATTTCAAAGACTCTATTAAAACCAGCAGCCATTGTCATTTGTTTATAGAATTGTGGACTTTGTGATAAACAGGCTTTTTGACCAAAATAGTCTAATTTAAACATTTCTGCTCCACTTTCAGCTGATGTTGCACTTATTTTTGGTGTATGAATTTCTCTATAACCATTTTCATAATAATAGTCTCGCATACATTTTTCTATATATGATTGGCATTCAAATAATAAATTATTGTCTTCCCTTCTTAAATCTAGGTAACGCCAGTCTAACCTTGTTTCTCTTAAAGCGTTATTCTTGACTTTTATATCAATTGGTAATTCTTTTTCGGATAAAGAAGTTATTTCAATATTTGATGGGATTATTTCCATTCCACCTAATTTTACACTTGGCGATTCTAATAATTTCCCTGTAATTTTAACAGTGCTTTCGTTAGTACAATTATCTATTATTTTATTAAGGTGTTGATTTACATCATTTTTTTCAATAGTAACTTGTACTTTACCAGTATGATCTCTTATTATGACAAATTGAACATATTGTAAATTACGGATTTTATCTACAAATCCTTGAATAGTTATTTCTTGATTATAGTAATTTTTTAAATCTTTTATATACATTCTTTCACCTCTTGAATTTCATCTATATAATTATAGCAGAAAAACAAATAAAAAGCCATATT
>CADBLY010000084.1 GCA_902795725.1 uncultured Erysipelotrichaceae bacterium | reverse complement strand
TATTTAGTTGGTTTATTTATTTTGTATATAGTTTTATTGCTCATATCAATATTTTTTATTACACTTATAAATTCATTATATGTTAATTCATCAATCATTTTATGCTCATCTAGTATTACTTTTCCATAATTAATGATATTACCCATTATTTTATTATTAATGGAATAGATATTATCGCTTTTATATATACTGCTACTTTTCTTTACTTTCTTTTTACGTATAAAATCAGATTCTAATACTTCTCTATTTTTTAATTCTTTATCAATGCTTTTTATGACTTTATCAACGTTATCACTTTCAATTAGTAAGATAAATAATAGGTGTTTATCAGTATTAATTACGTTAATATCAATATCATTACTAATTAATCCTTTTTCAATTAATGAATCATTAAACTCTGATACAGAGCCAAGTTTTATATCAAAAAATAATGATAGATAATCTTTAAATTTATTAATATCTAAATGTGTATTATTTGCTATTTTATAGCCAATACTTGCTCTTGGTATTTGAATTGACATCACGCTATGATCAGTTGTTTTTAAAACGGTATCAGGCTCATCATATTTTTTTATCTTAATAGGTTGATTTTCTTTATATGATTTCTTTTCCTGATTTAATTTAATTAAATTAATGGTTTCTTTAGGGTCAACATTACCTGTTATAACAAGGAACATATTTGATGGGTGATAAAACGTTTTGTAACAGGTATATAAGTTTTCTTTTGTTATTTTTTTGATAGTTGAAATAGTCCCGGCTATTGGATATTTTATTGGATGAAGATGAAAGGCATTATAAGTAGCTCTTTCATATAATTTCCAAAAAGGACTATCATCATACATTCTTATTTCTTGTTCTATTATTCCTTTTTCTTTTTCAACGTTTTCATCTGTAAAATAAGGATCTTGAACATAATCTAATAAGTAGTTAAGATTTTCTTCAAAAAAATTGGTTCCACTAAATAAATATGTTGTTTTAAAATTAGATGTATTTGCATTAGCATCACTACCTCTTTCGGAATAAAATTCGAACGGATCTTTACCATCTTTTTGTTCGAATAATTTGTGCTCCAAAAAGTGGGCAATACCTAATGGAAAACTTGCTATTTTTTTACATCCTTCTGGAACAAAATCATTATTTACAGATCCATATCTAGTTGAAAAAGTTGCATAAATACTATTTACATTATCTTTAGGAACAATATATACTTCTAAGCCGTTATCTACCTTTTCATAGTATAAAGATAAATCCATTTTTTCTAATTTAAATTTCTCCATCTTTATTCAACTCCTTCAAGTAGGTATATTAAATCCATATGAACTTTTTTGGCTAATTTAACAACACTTTTTTTCGTTACTTTATTGATTTGTTTTATACGATTTTCTATATCGTCACTTCCTAAATATTCCATGCCTGCATATAAACTTACAATACTTTGTGGACTATCTTCTAATTCCTTAATACTGTTAATATATGTAACTTTCGCTTTAATAATATCATCATCGGAGAAATTACCTTTTTGCATGTTTTTCATTTCTTTTTTTATTACTGATACAGTTTCTTTAAAGTCAGAAGCATTAATTCCCGCACTTATTGTTATTAAATTCTGTAATGGTTGTCCAGCAGAAGATATGCTATAACATAAAGAACGAGCTTCTCTTGCGTTTTTAAATAGTTTTGAGTCTGGTCCACCACCTAGAATGTAAGAATATACATTCATAACATAACGTTTTTCAAAATCACTTGTTTTATCTAATTTAGCTCCTATAACTAGTTTGCTTTGATTTAATTTTTGTTTTTCAATAATAGTTTTAGGTAATAGTCTAGTTCTTTTACTACTTATAAAATGACTTTCACTGTGTTTTTTAATAGTTCTTACTCTAAATCTATCGCTGATTATTTTTTTTACGTGAGCTTCATTTACATCTCCAATGACAAAAATATCAATAATATCACTTTTTATCATTTTTTTATAATATTCATATAGCTTTTTAGCATTTACCTTTTGAAGATCTTCAATATATCCTGATGGACGATATGATATAGCACTGTTTGGACACATTAATTCTAACATTCTAATTTTGCTAAACGATGCAGGATCTTCTTTTAAAGATTTTATACTATCTTCTAGCTTTTCATATGCGATGGAAAAAGCTTTGGTATTGAACCGTGTATAGTTTCTAGTATCTTCTGTATTAGGATTAAATAACATTTCACATAGAAAGTCTACTGATTTATCAAACATTCCTGTTTCAGTATACTTTTCATTTAAAAAAGTAACATCATAACTCATAACATTATATTTTCCTGATATATAGTTGGTTGCACCATAGTTTAATTCATATAAATCTTCAGTTGCAATTTCCATAAATCTTTTATTAGGATACTTTTTAGTCGAACTACATAATGTATTAATTAATAAATTTCGATATGTAATTTCTTCTTTATTTAATTTGTTTTTAAAATTAACTTCAATAGTAACTGTTTTAAATTTTTTTGTTTTCACAATATGAAGGTTGTATGTTTGAGTAACTATTTTTTTATATTTCATTGTTCACCTCTTTCTTAGTATAATTATTTTTTATATTTTTATAAGTTTAAATGTTTAATATATTATATCATTTATTGTAGTTTTAGTAAATTGATTATATATGAAATATTGTAACCTTTGTTTTACCATATTTCTTTTCTTTTTTTATTTTGTAATAATTATTTATTAATTCATTTTCATATTCACAAATGATTATCCCGTTTGGTTTCAATAAATTTCTTTTTTTAATTATTTCTATAGAAGGATTAATTAGATTTAAATCATATGGTGGGTCTAAAAATATTACATCATATTTTATATTGGTTGTAAGTAAGTATGATTTGTAATCACTTTTTATAATATTGATATTTTCTATTCCTTTACTATTACTTTTAATTGTTTTAATGGCAACATTATTATTATCTACTAAGTATGCTTCTTTAGCTCCATTACTTAGTGCTTCCAATCCTAATGCTCCACTACCACTAAATAAATCTAAAACAATACTATCTTTAATATTATTTTGAATAATACCAAATATTGATTCTTTTATTCTATCCATAGTAGGACGTGTTCCATCAATATTAAATCCATCAATTTTTCTTCCTTTATATTTTCCACTTATTATTCTCATAAAACCACCAATTTAATTATAACAAAAAAATTATGATTATCATAATTTATTTTAAAGCTGATATAACCTTCGTTACCATATCAATAGTATCAATAACATTACTTAATCTATCAGTAGCTCGTAAGTGATAGGCATCTTTAACATTTTCAACAAACTCGCCCCACATGTTTGGATCGCGATTTAGTATTTTATACCAATATGAGTTTTCATGGATAAATTTAATATATAAAGGATTACTCTTTAATTTAAATTGAATATCTAAACTCATTAATCCTCAAAATGTTTATATAAAGGACGTGGCTTATATGTTTCTTCCTTTTTGGTATCCTTATTAGTTAAATCCTGAAACACTCCTAAAACTCTTTGTACACTTCCTATTCCTTCTTGTAAACTATCTAAGTTTATTGTTTTAAGCCAAGATAAAAAATCAACTAAACCTACACTTGATACGGCAGCTTTCTCTGCTACTTCTTGTTTAATATAATCATTCCATACATTATCATCTTCACCATATAAATCATACATTTCATAAAACTTTTGCCATGTCATATCCCCACTTTTAACGTGTTTAATTAAACTAGGATTTTTTTTTACAAATTCTTTAAATGTTTTTTTAGACATATAACCACCTATTAAAGTATATGAAAAAAGTACTAAAATAGTACTTAGTTCTAATTCTATTGAATAGCTGATTTATAGACATTGATTACTGGACGGACTAAATATAAATCTGCTACTTTTTTATACCAAGAGAAATGACAAGTGGTATTAGAACATAGCATTATTCCTTTATATGCTCCTTTAGTCATTGACCAATAACCTTCATCCATTAAAGGACCTATGTTTGAAGTTATTTCTGACATATTAATTAATCGAGATTTATAATTATTTATCTCTTTAAGTTCATCATTGACAAATTTATCTACTTCCCAATTATCTACAATATGTTTGATATCTGAATCATCATAATTATTGTTACAGTTCTCATAATCCGTCCAAGAACCACTAACATATCCACAATTATCACGGCTATAGAAAGCGACTGCTCCATAACCATTTAGGTTAAATGCAGTACCTACACTACTTTGAGTATATTTATTAACATAATTATTTTCAGTACCTACTCCTCCATATAAATTTACTTCTGCTACAGTCAAAGGTTCATCTTTCAAAGCCACTACATAATCTTGTCCAGCTCCACTATTTGCTATGACATAGTAATCTTCATTATTTAAAGTAATTTTATCTCCTTGATGATATACACGATAATCAGATACTTCTCCATTTTCTTTAACAAGAGCAGAACCAGATTGAACGTAATTAACTGTTATACCTAAGTTAGATATTGATACATCTTCTGATGGTAATAAAGAAGCGTCGTTGAACGTTTGATATGTTAGTGTGACTTTCATAATAGCATAATCTTTAGCCAAAAGCGTATCCCCTGTTTGAACTGCTGCCCCACCTTCATAAGTTAAAGTATAACTAAGTTTTCCACATACATTGCTATTACTAGTTGTATCATCCCCACTACACTCAGGTGTCCCTACTGATACACTAGATACTACTGCGTTATAATTTCCATTATTTACTACCTTAAAGGTAAATGAAATAGAATCTCAAGGAGTGGTTACAGTTACATCATAATCTTCTATTGAGGTTGGGCTTTCAATACTAGGTTGCGTTAATGCTTTAGCTGATCCTGTGGTAGTTATATTGGATAAATTTTCAAAATGAATATCCCAATGTGATTTCCTAGTTGTAGCTGTACCTGTAATATTTAATTGCCCATTAAATCCAGCATATGAATAACCATTATAATTACTCAGTAAAAAACCAAGGGTCTAGATGAATGATATGAACCCCGTTTCTTGGACAAAGGAAACGGGGTTCAGTTCATGAACTCACTTCGTTCGCCCTTGATTTTTTTGCATATTATATCTCTCATTTGGGGGTTAAATCATAATTGCTTGTTTTATTTTATGTCTCCTAAATGGGGTTCACATCAGTTGATCCATGTTTTATTTATTTTTATCCATATAAGAACTCTCCTGTACCTTGATTATAGAAACAACTTTTACTTACTTTATCAAATAGACAAGGACGATTATTATTATCTAATACTGGTATGTAATCTCTTACTAATGTATCATTATCATATAGTTTACAATAATATATTCTTCCTATAAAAGGTCCATAAGCATCATTTATTTCAACAATATCATCACCTTTTGGCTGATGACGTCCAAATATATATGAGGTATATAAAGATCTACCTGATAATAAAGTCATATTTGACTGATAAGTTGTATTATTTATTATAATTTGATTTTGGAAAACTCTTACGCTATAAATGGTGTTTGGCGCTATAACAACACCTAAAAAGGATTCTGCATTATTCGAATTTCTATAATACAAATCATTATTTAAATTTAATCCAATAGATAAACTCGGCCTTCCGTAATTATAATTTGCACTTCCATAAATCATCCCATTGCTATAGATATCTCCATTTGATTGTAAATAGACAAATGATAAATCAACTTTGGTATCGCTTGTGTTATAATATCCTGTATCTATATACTGTGTTCCTGTACTTTCTAAATATTCTAATTTAGTACAACCGTAACATCCTATTTTAGCCATTTTACATTGTTCCGATTTCTGATACAACTCATTTATAGCTTGTTCTACACTTTTATCATTTTTATATCTAACTTGCCTACTATGTAGTATTGTTGTTGCTGATGCTGATACTACAAATGTAATCGCACCTGTTATAAAGAATGCTTTGACGTTACTTTTTATATACGACCATAACTTGGGGTGTCGGCAACTAAAGTTGCCTCCCCCCCCCAGAACATTTGTTTGTGTTGTTTTTTTCTATTCTTTTCCCTTTTCACTAACTATCACCCATATTCTCTATTACAGATTAATTGTA
>CADBLY010000083.1 GCA_902795725.1 uncultured Erysipelotrichaceae bacterium | reverse complement strand
TTATAATTGACTTTTGAATTTTCTATATCCAAATATTGATCCAAATCCTGCTGTTAATAATCCCATAAGAATTAATACAATATTTTTATCCGCTGTATCTGGAGTTTTAGAGTTATACATAACAGCTTCTGTAGTTACTGTACTATCAGCATTAACAGTAAAGCTAATTACTTCATAACTTAAATCATAACCATTTGGAGCTTGAATCTCTGTAAGAGTATAATCTCCAGCTTCCAAATAGAATTCTTTTGGAGTATTACCTGATACCCATCTTTGAACTTCATTTCCATCACTATCTTTAACAACTAAAGTAGCACCTGGTAATTCACTCTTTGATGTAATATCTTGTTTACTAATAACAACTTTATATTTTGGCGTATCTGGATTTTGTGGAGTTACAGGTGGAACTTCAAGTGGTGAGTTATACATAACTACTTCAGTAACTGTTCCATCTTCTTTAACTTCAAATTCAATAGTTTCAGTTTTTAATTGATATCCTTCTGGAGCAATAGTTTCACTTAATGTGTATACACCTGGATCTAATTCAAATTCATGTGGTTCATTAGTAGAAATCCATTCCTTAACGATATCACCATTACTATTTCTAATTACTAAGTGAGCACCAGGAAGTTCTTTTCCCGTACTTACAGATTGCTTACTAATTCTAGCTTTAGTAGGAATATCAATTGGTTTATTTTCCATTTCTACTTTTACTACTTTACCATCATACTTAACTTCAAACTTAACTTCTTCTTTAGATAATTCATATCCTTCTGGAGCAGCTGTTTCAACTAAAGTATAAGTACCCTTAGCAAGACCAGTAATTTCATGAGCTTCTAAAGTTGATTCCCAAGTATCCTTAACATTACCTTCACTATCTTTAATAACTAAAGTAGCACCAGCAACAGGATTCTTAGTTTTCGAATCAATCTTTATAATTTCTACTTTTGTTTCAACTTTTGTATTTAAAACTTCTAGTGTAATTGTTTTATCATCATTATCAACTTTAAATGTTTGTACAGCATCAGTTTTAACATATTCTTCTGGAGCACTTTCTTCACTTAAAGTATAATTACCTTTAACTAAGTTTTTAACTGTATGAGCTTTACCATCAGTTATCCAACTATCTACTACACTACCTTTACTATCTTTAACTACTAATTTAGCACCTTTTAAAGCTTCTTTAGTATCTGCATCTAACTTAATAGCCTTAACAGTTGTAGTTTTCTTTTGAGTATTATTAACAGTAAATTCTTGAGTTTTACCATCTAATTCTACTTTAATTTTAATTTCTTTAGAAGATTTAATATATCCAACAGGAGCACTTATCTCACTTAGAATATAAGTTCCAGCTTCTAAATTTGTAAATACTTTTCCTTCTTTAGTAGAAATCCAAGTTTTACTAAACTTTCCATCACTAGATACTAATTTTAATTTTGCACCAGCTAAATTAGTTTTAGTACCAGCAATTCTCTTATAAATTACTAACTTATTACCTTTTTTAGTAATATTACCACTAATACTAACAGATTTAGTCTTATTAATAGTTGTAGTAATATTTGGTGTGACTGTTTGGTTATCACTACCACAATCAAATCTCTTAGCAGCATCATATGTCTTAGAACCATTAACTGTTAATTTAACTGTTCCTTTACTATCGATTTTAATTGATGATTTAGGTACTCTTACATAAAAACTATTACCAGATTTTTTATATATATCCGCACCTTTAATACCACTTAAACTTGTTTTATAACTATCAGCATTTTTAACAGTTATCTTATTAGATACATAATAATTAGGTGTTTCTGTAAAAGTTAACTTACTTGCATTCAATTCTAAATCAAATGCTTTTTTATAATTATTATAAGCACTAACAGCTGCATTATAATATGCTTTAACACCATTACTATTTCTTACATCACGAGTAGTACTAATTCTATTAACAGAATTTTTACCACCATAATAATATAAGAACTCATTAATAGCTAACTCAGCATTATAATAGTTTTGTTGTGATTTATTACTATTATATTTTTTAATAACACCAGCAACACCAGCTTGTACTGCTTCACTCCATTGTGTTTTAGATAAACTACAACTTGATCCTACACCTTCTATATGAAATGAAGTACAAAATATCTTGTAATTACTATTCGTTTTATAATATAATGAATCATAACCATTATAAGTTAAAACAGATCCTTTCTTAATGCCACTTAATTTACTTGGATATGATGCAGCTTTAACACCAACCATTCCAACAATTGCAGTAACTAGGCATAAAACAACTGCAAATAATCCTTGTAATTTTTTCATATATTTCCCCCCATAATTACAATATTAACGGCCAAACCCCCGTCATTGACGCATATAATAGCACTTTTTCACCCCTTTGTCAACTCCAACTTTAAATTTTTCTTGACACATATCTATCATTAAATTATAATTAAACAGAGGTGAACAAGATACATGCAACCAAAAGACATAAATGGACAAATAGTAGATATAAGTAGTATTGAATTAGACCCAAAAAAACAAACTTATTTTTATGGTAAACACAATTATGGTGAATTAACTATTATGGGATCATTTGAATATGATGGAAATTTTTATATTATTACTAAAGAGAATAATGAATGGACCATTAAGCAAATCATTATTGATACTTTAGTAAAAAGAAGCAATAAAGAAATAACAATTACTGAAAATATTATTATTAATTTAAACAACTCTCATTATTCAACTAAAACAATTGATAATATTAAGTATTATCTTTCAAAATACGGAACACTAGATCAAACCGAATTAAAAGATGTATATTTAAATATTAACAATGCCAATACCAATTTCTATGCTACTTATGATAATAGTCTTTTTTATAAATTACTAGAACTTAAAAATAAAAATAAAGATATCCCACTAAATAATCTTATTCAAAATAAATTTCAAACAGAAGATAAATTTCAAATATAAAAGAAATGGATTAGTATTACTCCATTCCTTTTTTCTTTAATAATTTCTTAACTTTTTTTACATTTTCATTTTCTAAAGTAGTTAATGGTAATCTTAACTCTGGACTCTTAATCATTCCTAGCTCATACATAGTATATTTAATAGGAATTGGATTAACTTCACTAAATAAAACTCTAGCAAATTCTAAAGCTTCATCCTGTAAATTTCTACTATTTTCATAAAAACCGTTTAAATAATTTATAACTAAATCATGTGTCTTTCTCGGAATAATATTAGCATTTACTGATATTACCCCCTTACCACCTAATTCTAATACATCATATACTTGATCATCATTACCAGAATAAATATCAAGATTACAATTTGTATTATGAATTAAACAAGATAGCTTAGCCACTTGATTTAAATCACCAGAAGCTTCCTTAATACCAACAATATTATCATACTTTTTACCCAAAATAACAGCTGTTTCAGGATCAATATTACATCCAGTCCTACTAGGCACATTATACATAATTATTGGAATAGATACACTATCAGCAATCATTCCATAATGCTTAATTAAACCGTTTTGTGTAGCTTTATTATAATAAGGTGTAACTACTAAAAGTCCATCCACACCTAACTTTTCAGCTTCCTTAGCCATGTTAACAGCACTTAAAGTACAATTAGAGCCCGTACCAGCAATAACTGGAATTCTTTTATCAACTACATCTACACAAAATTTAATACACTCAAGTTGTTCATCATAACTCAATGTTGACGCTTCACCAGTTGTTCCACAAATAACAATTGCATCCGTTCCATTCTCAATTTGATATTCAATTAGCTTCCACATCGAATTATAATCAATTAACCCATTAACAAAAGGGGTAATAAGAGCAACTGCCGACCCTTCAAAAAGCGCCATAAATCACCTCCATATATATCTATATAATTATATGAATGATTAATTTAAACGCCAAAAAAAATTGCCTATATTTAGACAATTTCTATTCTCCTAATTCTCTACCATCTGCATCACAATTAATTGAACCAGTAAGAATTTGAATACCTTCAACTAATCCCCAAATACTAGCAGCTATAGATGCAATTCCACAAGTAATAATTCCACCAGCAAGACATAATACCAATTGCCATACAGCCTTGTTATTATACCCTAAATAGAAATTATGAATTCCAAGACCACCAAAAAAGATTCCAAGTAAACCAGCAGCCATCTTTGATTTTTGACCTGCAACAACAGTTTTAGTTCCTTGACTAGCCCCACATTTTTTGCAAAAATCGTCTTTATTAGCTAACTCAGTTCCACATTTTGAACAAAATTTTGTCATAACACACCTCCTTTACCTAATTATTGTTGGTTTAAAATAAGAAAACATCGGAATATTTCTTATGATCATAAAGATGAGAGATAAACAAACAAATATAAGAATAATTTTAAAATTTATCTTTATAATTCTCTTGCCTTCTATATATCTCACACCATTTATTATAGCATATACTATAAAAAATATAAAATATATAAACATTAAAGAATTATATCTAAAAGCTTGATAAAAATCTAATCTATAAATACTTTTAAACATCCTTGTCATTCCACATCCAGCACAATATACATTAAATAATTGTTCAAAAGGACATTTATAATTAAAAAAATCAATAAAATTAACCAACAATGCAATAAATAAAACTATTACAATAAAACTCAATATAACTATAAATATTTTCTTCATATTAAAAAACTATGAGTAACATAGTTTAATAATTAGCACTATTAATGCTATCCATCATAGCAGCAGTAAAACCTAATGCATATAAAAGTACTACAATAATAACAAATATACAACTAATAATAATACCAGCTATAGCTAAACCTTTTCCATTACCATTAAATTTTTTCGATTGAACAAGTCCAATAATTGAAAAAATAAGCCCAAGTAATGATGTAGCACCGCAGCATACTAATGAAACCAACGACAATACAAAACCAGCAATAGCAAAACCATTAGTTTGATTATTATTATTAACACTAGCAGTTTGTGGTTTATTAATTAAAGTTCCACAATTGCTACAAGCATTAGCACCTTCTGCTATTTCTGTTCCGCAATTAGAACAAAACTTACTCATATCTTCCACTCCTTCTACAATAATTCTATCACATTACAAAAAAAGTAGCAATAATTTTTGCCACTTTAATTAATTATTGTTATTATTTTAATCTTTTTTGTGGTTGTTTTTCTAGCAAATCCTTCCAACTTCCAGTAGGCATATATTTTGAAATATCTTTACCATCACATTTGTCATCAACAAATTGATTATATACTTCGCAACTCATAGATTCAAAATAATCATGCCAAAATCTAAATCAAGCATTATATGATTCACTTCTTTCTACATGCTCAGTTGCACTAGGTTCTTTACTAAATTTCTTGATCATTGTAAAGATATTAATTTTCTTTTATATATTGTTCTAGTTCTGATAGTTTTATCTTTTTACCAAGATTATGAACGTAGATTTCATTTGAATAATTAAATGCCAGATATAGTTTATTATTAATAATAATTCTATGTGGTTCAATATAAGTTAAATTAGTATGTTCAATATGCCTAATACTACCATTCTCTATGATAGGTGTAGTATTACAAAAATCACATATAACATTTAATCTTGAAACTAATGATTCATCAATCTCAATTTCTTCTTTAACT
>CADBLY010000082.1 GCA_902795725.1 uncultured Erysipelotrichaceae bacterium | reverse complement strand
GTTCTCTTAACGAAAAGAAAAATATTGCTTTAAAACTGCTTGAAAAAGACATGGATATTAATACTATATCTGAAATTACTGGTTTAATCAAAGAACAAGTAGAAAAATTAAAGAATGATTAATTAAAGGCATGTAAAGAAAAATGTCAGGTTTATGAAAAAAAACTGAACCCCGTTTCATGGACATAGGAAACGAGGTTTTTGTATGAATAAATTAAAGCTTAACATATACCCAAGATGATAATGTGGCTTCAATTAGACAAACCATCAGGTTCCGTCATCAACATTTTAAAATTCGCATTGCCACAAAGTTAGCACATGCTAACTTTTTCTATTTCCTAAAATTAGACATATAATTTAATGGTGATAAATATGTTTGATTTTATAAAAAAACTATTTAAAGACTTATATATTTTTACAGCTGCTTATTCTAACAATATCTTTCCAGAACCATTAAGTAAAGAAGATGAAGAAAAGTATGTATTACTTGCTAATAATGGTGATATTAATGCTCGTAATAAACTTATTGAACACAATCTTCGTTTAGTCGCACATATTGTAAAAAAATATGATAATAAAACCAATGATACGGATGATTTAATTAGTATTGGAACAATTGGTTTAATCAAGGGTGTGGATAGTTATTCAGCTAGTCATAAAACTCGTTTAACAACTTATGCAGCTCGTTGTATTGAAAATGAAATACTAATGTATTACAGAAATAATAAAAAACATAGTAAAGATATTAGTATAAATGAACCAATTGGTTTTGATAAAGAAGGAAACGAAATAACAATATTAGATATTTTAAAAACAGATAAACCTGATTTTGTTGAAGATATTCATACACAAAATAATATTAAGTCTTTAAAAAAATATTTTAATGTTTTAACTGATATAGAAAAAGAAATAATTATTAAAAGATATGGTTTAAATAATAGTGATGAATATACGCAAAAACAGATAGCAAAAAAACTTGGTATCTCACGTAGTTATGTATCACGTATTGAAAAAAGAGCTTTAACTAAAATCTTAAGAGAGTTTTTAAAAAGCGAAAAATAAGCTTGTATAGATGAATTATAAATGCTAAAATATTGATGGTGATCAATATTGAAAAATTATATTAAAGGAAATTATACACATAATATATATGAAGGAGATAATGGCTTTGTTATTGGCTTATTTAAAGTTAAAGAAACAAATGATGAAGAATTAAGAAGTTATATTAATCGTACTATAACTTTTAAAGGTATCTTTGATAACTTAAATAAAAGTGAAATGTATTATTTTTATGGAACAAGTATTAATCATCCTAAATATGGTTTTCAATATGATGTATCAGAATATGAACGAATAAAACCAGAAGGAAAAGATGGTATTATAGCTTTTTTATCTAGTAAGTTATTCAAAGGAGTAGGAGAGAAATTAGCTTTAAAAATAGTTAATAAGTTAGGGGAAAATGCCTTAGAAAAAATATTAGAAGACAGAAATAACTTATATCAAGTTAAAGGATTAAAAAAAGAAAAAGCTGATAGTATTTATGATACCTTAGTTAAATATGAAGAAAGTCATGCTACTATTGTATATTTAACTGATCTAGGTTTTAATATGCGTGATGCTTTAAGTATTTATAATTATTATAAAAGTAATACAATGACCATCTTAAATCACAATCCATATAAAATAATTGATGATATAGATGATATTAATTTTAATAAAGTTGATGAGATAAGCATTAAACTAAACATTGATTCTTTAGATAAAAGAAGAGTATCAGCTTGTATTATTTATTTAATAAAAGAATTAAATTTTGAAAATGGCGATACCTATTCTTTATATGAAGAAATATATGAAAGAATTAATAAATACTTAAATATAGAATTAGATGAAGTATTGTTTAATGAATGTTTAGAAGAATTGGAAGCTGATTTAAAAATTGTTATAGATGATAATAAATACTTTATTACTGATGTTTATGATGCTGAAGTAAATATAGCTAATAAAATTAGATATTTAATTCATAAAGAAAAAGATAATTATAAGAATATTGATAAATATATTAATGAATTAGAAGATAACTTAAATATCACTTATAATGATGAACAAAAAGAAGCAATAAAAACATCATTAGAAAATAATATTACTATTATTACAGGTGGGCCAGGAACAGGTAAAACAACAATAATTAAAGCTATAGTTGAATTATATAAAAAAATTCGTGGTTTTAATCAAGATAAAGCCAGTAATTATATCGAACTTCTCGCACCTACTGGCAGAGCAAGTAAAAGAATGATGGAATCTACTAACTTTCCTGCTCAAACTATTCATCGTTTCTTAAAATGGAATAAAGACAGTAATGAATTTGGAATTAATGAATTTAATCCTGATTATCATCATTTAATTATTATTGATGAAGTAAGTATGATAGATAATTCTTTAATGGATAATCTTTTTAGAGGACTAACTAACAATATAAAACTAGTATTAGTAGGTGATTATAATCAACTACCTAGTGTAGGACCAGGAAATATATTAAAAGATCTAATTGAAAGTAATTGCATTCCAACAGTTCACCTAGATAATCTATATCGTCAAGATAAAGAAAGTTACATACCAATACTCGCTAAAGAAATAAGAGAAAATAACCTAAGCGATTATCTAACAGGTAGAGAAGATTATCGTTTTGTTAACTGTTCTAAAACAAGTATAATAGCTAATATTGTAGATATATGTAAAATGTGTATTAATAAAGGTTATGATTATAAAAGAATTCAAATTATGGCTCCAATGTATGCTGGAATAAATGGTATTGATAATCTAAATAAAATCTTACAAAATATTTTTAATCCTTATTCTTTAGATAAGAAAGAATTAAAATATGGTGATATTATTTATCGAGAGAATGATAAAGTATTACAATTAGTCAATCTTCCAGATGATAATGTTTTTAATGGTGATATTGGTACTATAATAAAAATTGAAATGCCTAATGAAAGTAGTAGTGGTAAAAAAGAATTAGTAATTGATTTTGATGGTAACATAGTTCATTATGAACCTAAGGATTTAATAAATATTAGACATGGCTTTATCATGAGTATTCATAAAGCTCAAGGAAGTGAATTTGAACTTGTTATTATGCCAATATGTTCAAGCTACAAAAGAATGTTATATCGTAAACTAATATATACAGGAATCACCCGTGCAAAAAAGAAATTAATTCTTATTGGTGAACCAGAATCATTTTCTTATAGTGTAGAAAATAGTATTGAAAAACCAAGAAAAACTAATTTATTAAATAAATTGCATAAAACAAAGTAATTAGCTAATAATAAACATGTATATAGAAATATATACACATTTCATATTTCTAGTGAGGTGATATGATGAAATTTACTAAAAGTTTAGCTTTAATGGCAGCTGGTATGGGTATAACTTTAGCATACCAAAAGTATAATGAACCAGTAAAGAAAAAAGTCCAAAAAATAATGGATGGTGCTATGCATAAAGTTAATGATAAACTAGAAGATATGATGTAGAAAAAAAGCCAAACGGCTTTTTTCTTTTAATAATTGTTCTCTTTCTAATCAATAATTCTATATAATATCTCCATATTCATAAAATAACTTCAAACAATATTTTGTTATAAAAAACAAAACTATAATATAACCACTCTTCCAATTATTTAAAAAAACATATATAATATAAATGGTGATTTTATGAATTTAGTAATTGGTTCTCATGTGTCTTTTAAAAAAGATACACAAATGTTAGGAAGTATTAAAGAAGCCCTTAGTTATGGTGCTAATACCTTTATGTTTTATACTGGTGCACCTCAAAATACTAAACGATATGATATAGACAACAAACTAACAAAACAAGCATTAGATCTATTAATTGATAATAATATTGATATAAATAATGTTGTTGTTCATGCTCCTTATATTGTTAATTTAGCAAATGATAAAAACTATGATTTTAATGTTTCTTTTTTAAAACAAGAAATTAAAAGAGTAGAACTTTTAGGAGTATCGCTTTTAGTACTCCATCCAGGAAGTCATGTTGGACTAGGTGAAGAAAAAGGCATCCAAAATATTATTGATTCTTTGAATGATGTTATATATCCAGATCAAAAAGTTTTTATTTGCCTAGAAACAATGGCTGGTAAAGGGACTGAATTAGGTCGTAATTTTGAACAAATAAAAAAAATAATTGACGGAATTAAACATAGTGAAAAAATTAAAGTATGTTTAGATACCTGTCATATTCATGATGCAGGATATGATTTAAACAATTTTGATAAAGTAATTGAAGACTTTAATAAAATAATAGGTTTAGATAAACTAGCTGTTATTCATATAAATGATAGTAAAAATGAAAAAAATTCCCATAAAGACCGTCATGAAAACATTGGTTATGGCCACATCGGTTTTGATAATATTTTAACAGTTATCTATCATGATAAATTAAAAAGTATTCCTAAAATATTAGAAACACCATATATAATGCAATATCCTCCATATAAAATGGAAATAGAAATGATTAGAAATAAAAAATTCAATGATAGTTTAATTAACGATGTCATTAATTATTACAAATAATGACTATATTTGCTCTTATATGTTTGATATAATTGTACTAATTGATTATATTTATCATAAGATAGATTGTTCTTAAGATCATTAAAGATAATTTCATCATCATCATATAGTATTTTTCTCCACTTATCTTTAACTAATTGATATATATATTTGTTATCTTTATCAGATAATATAATTTCATTATTAAATAAAAAAGATTTAATATCATCAATAGTTAATCTATCAATATAGTTTTTAATTAGTTTTTCTTTCATATATTCACCAATATAATATATGTTAGTTTCAGTAAATAATGAAAGGATTGATTTTATGTATAAAAAAATTAAACTGCCTTATGATTCTCTTAAACCCATAATTATTGATGAAGTTTTAAACACTCACTATAATAATCATTATGGGAAATATGTTGATAACTTAAATAACTTAGTAGGGAATATAAGTTATACTATAAAAGATATTTTAATCCATATTGAAGACTTTGAACAAGAAAAAAGATCATTAGTACTATTTAATGCCGGTGGAGTATTAAACCATGAATTATATTTTCAAAATATGACTCCCAAAGTAAAATATAATGAAAATTTAAATAAATTATTAATAAAACAATATGGATCATTAGAAAATTTTATTAAAAACTTTAAAGAAAGCGCTAATTCATTACAAGGATCTGGTTATACATTCTTAGTTCTTAATAAAGATAAATTTGATATTATTAATTTACCAAATCAAGAAAACCCCTATAGTTATGGTATGAAACCTTTACTTGCTCTAGATCTTTGGGAACACGCTTATTACTTGCAATATAAATCAGATAGAAAGCAATACATAGATAATTTTTTCAATATAATAAACTATGATGAGGTATATAAAAGATATGAAAAAGAAAATCAACAAAAAAAGTAAAAAAATAAAGAAAAGAAATATTACTCTACCTCAAAAAAAACAAAAAATTAATAAATATAAATATTTAACAAAAAAAATAAACTTCAATGTTGTTATAGAAAAAAGATATAAGATATTGATGTTTATTATTGGGTTATTGATGTTTATATTAATTCTAAAACTGTTTTATATGCAAATAATGGTTAAAGAAAAGTATTTAGAAAAAAAAGAAGAATTAACACAAAATATTATTGAAGGTCCAAGTACTCCAAGAGGAAGAATATATGATCGCAATGGTAAAATAATAGTTGATAATAAAGCTGTAAAAACTATCTATTATAAAAAAAATCCAGGCGTAAAAACTGATAAAGAAATTGAAATGGCTTATAAAGTAGCTGGATATATAAATGTAGATTATAGTAAATTAACCGAAAGAATGTTAAGAGAGTTTTGGGTAGCATCTAATCCCAAAGCGGCAAAAAAGAAAATAAAAGAAAGTGAACTAAAAAAGCTTAGAGAACGTAAAATTGATATAAATGATATATATAAATATAAAATAGAAAGAGTAACTAAAGAAGAAATCAATTCCTTTGATGAAGAAGGGAAAGAAGCTGCATATATTTATTACTTAATGAATAAAGGATATTCCTATGCTGAAAAGGCAATAAAAAAAGAAGATGTAACCGATGAAGAATATGCAATAGTAGCAGAACACATATCAGAAATACCTGGTTTCAATACCAAATTAGATTGGGAAAGAGACTATCCTTATGATAATGTCTTTAAATCAATATTAGGTAAAGTATCCAGTAGTGAAACTGGTGTTCCATCTGATTTAGCAAAACACTATCGAAAGCTAGGCTATGCATTAACTGATAGAGTAGGAACTAGTTACTTAGAATATCAATATAACAAATACTTAACTGGAACTAAAGCAAAATATGAAGTTTTGGATGATGGAAGTTATAAAGAAATAAAAAAAGGTAAACGTGGTAACGACATTCAACTAACTATCGATATAGAATTACAAAAAGCCGTTGAAGATATCATAACAGAAGAACTATTAATCGCTAAAACAGAAAAATATACAGACAATTTTAATCGTTCATTTGTTATAATAACTGATCCTAATACTGGAGAAATACTTGCTATGGCTGGAAAACAAGTAAAACTAGAAGATGATGGTACCTATAAAGTATACGATTATACAACAGGAGTAATAACATCATCAGTAACCCCTGGATCAATTGTAAAAGGAGCATCACATATTGTCGGTTATAATACAGGAGCACTAAAAATTGGAGAAAGAAGAAATGATGCCTGTATCAAAATAGCAGCTACACCAATAAAGTGTTCATATCATGCATATGGAAATATCGATGATATTCAAGCTTTAAAATATTCATCAAATACATATCAATTCCATACCGCTATAAAAGTAGGAAAAGGAACCTATGTTTATGATGGACCTTTATCATTGGATAAAGAAGCCTTTAATACATATCGTAATACTTTCAAAGAATTTGGTTTAGGAGTAAAATCGGGAATTGATTTACCAAATGAAAATCTCGGTTATAAAGGAGAAAATACTTTATCAGGTTATCTATTAGACTTTTCTATTGGTCAGTATGATACATATACACCAATTCAATTATCGCAATATATAAGTACTATAGCTACAAATGGAAAAAGATTAAAACCATATCTGTTAAAAACAGTTTATTCATCAGATAAAGAATCCCTATCAAAATCTATCTATGAAACAAAAACAGAAGAATTAAATACTGTAGATACAAAACAAGAATATATGGATAGAGTTCACGAAGGATTTAGACAAGTTCTCGCTCCAGGTGGAACAGGACATGGTTATATCAACGATTTATATAATGCTGCCGGTAAAACCGGAACATCTGAAAGTTTTGTAGACACCGATAACGATGGAAAAATTGATACCGAAACTATAACAGCAACATTTGCCGGCTACGCACCATATGATAATCCTAAAGTAACCTTTACAGTAATATCTCCCGATGTAGCAACAAAAAACTTAGATTATAATACAATGTCTAAAGTAAATCGTCGTATTACAACAAAAATAAGCCAAAAATACTTTGAAATTTATGGCTAGTGTGTTATAATATGGATACTGTGTGAAAAAAAGGAGGCATAACTATGGCTAAAAAAGGTGAAGCAAGACAAAATGTTACACTAAAATGTAGCGAATGCAAAAACGAAAATTATCGTACAAGTAAAAACAAAAAGAATACTACAGAACGTTTAGATCTAAATAAATTCTGTAATACTTGTCGTAAACATACCGAACATAAAGAAGCTAAATAGTAAAGGAGTAATTTATGGTTAATGTTAATGATATTAAAAATGGTATGACTATACTATTTGAAGGAAATATTTATACTGTTATGGAATTTTCTCATGTTAAACCAGGAAAAGGCGCAGCCTTTGTTCAAGTAAAACTAAAAAATCTTCGTACAGGATCTATTATTGAAAAAAGATTTAATTCAGGAGTAAAACTTGAAAAAGCAATAATAGAAAAAGTAGGAATGCAATTTTTATATGCAAATGGTGATTCCTATAACTTTATGAATATGGAAACATATGAACAAATGGAGCTAACTAAAGATCAACTAGGAAATGATGTTAATTATTTAACAGAAGGTTTAGATGTATTATTATCCTTCTATGAAGGAGAATTACTAGGAGTAATATTACCAGAAAAAGTTACTCTAGAAGTAACTCATACTGAACCAGCTGTAAAAGGAAATACCACAAATAACGCTACAAAAGATGCAACATTAGAAACGGGATTAACAGTTAGAGTACCATTGTTTATCGAAACTGGTGAAAAAATAGTAATATATACGGCTGATGGAAAATATTCATCAAGAGCCTAAATAAAAAATAACGCATAATAAATTGTTCACATAATAAATTGCGTTATTTTAGTTAGCAAATGCTAACTTTTTTCAATTTTGTCTAAAATCTATATAGGTGTATAATATTACTCGAAGGAAGTGATATTGTGTATTGTACAAGATGTGGAACATATAACTCTGGTAAGGGGTTATATTGTAAGAAATGTGGATCAAGTTTAGTCCTAGAAGCATTAGAAGAAGACTATAGTACTAAAGATAATACCAAAATAAATACTAATAATAAAACAATTAATAAAACCATTAATAAGGAAAAGAATAAAACAATTAATAAAAATATTACAAAAGAAAGAAAAGATAATAATAAAAATAAAGATAAGGAAGTTAATAATAGTGTTGAGCGGGAAATTATTCATAAGACTAGTGCTTTTCAAAAGTTTATGATCTTTTTGCTTATTATGCTTGTTCTTATTTTAGGTGGGTGTTTAGTAGCATTAGGATTATATATTTTTCAAGATAAAACAGTAGAAGTACCTAATGTTATTGGCATGGATAAAGATCAAGCTGTATTATTATTAGAAAATAATAATCTAAGAGTTAAAGTTAAGGAAGAAGAAGTAGATACTGAATCTGACAATAATAAAGTATTAGATTGTAATAAAGATGAAGGAGAGTTTGTTTTAAAAAACTCTAAAATAGTTTTAACCGTTGGTAAATATAATGTTCAGAGATTAGATAATTATATTGGTAAAAAGCTAGATGATATTAAAGACAAAATAAATATAAAATATGAAGTAAATGAAATAGAAAGTGAAAAAGAAGAAGGCATCATTATCTCTCAAAAACCTAGTAGTGGTAGTGAGTATGATGATAATACTACAATCACTTTTAATGTATCAAAAGAAAAGGAATCACCTGTTGAAGAGTGATTCTTTTACCTTATTAAATCATAAAATTTATCAACTAAATCATCTTTAGTATTATCTAATCTATTAGCTATTTTATCTATATCAGTTCTTAAAGTAGTAATAGTATCATCAGTATCTTTTGCTTCTTTTCGATAAAGACTACTCACATAACTTTTTGTATTTTTAGCTAGTGTATAAATATCATTATCTATATTAATCCCTTTTTTATCTGCGCTCGCTACAATATATGAACTATAATAATATAATTTTTTAGTTACATCTTCTGATTCAAAAGGATCATCAATATGCTTGTGAATATAAGTTACAGCTTCATCTATTTTATCCCTACTAATGGTATTATCTTTTTCAACATCTTCTATAGCTTCTTTTTCCATATCTGATAAATTATCATTTATTTCTGTTTCCATCTCTTCTACTTCTTCAGTTACTTTCGTTTTAGTATCCTTCATCATATTGCATCCACTAAAAAGTAAAAGTGATAATAAAGAAATAGTTAATACTTTTTTCATAATTTTCTCCTTTCATCATTTTTATTATGTTCAAAAATATTATATTTATTAAAAATAGTTACATAATATTACTATGAAAGAATTTAATAAACTAAGCAAAGATATAATTAATAAAAAAGTATTCATAGATTTAAAGAAATATCCTTCTCATGGTAATACAAATCTTTATACTCATTCTATTAATGTTGCACAATCTTCTTTATTGTTTATTAATAAACATCATATTAATTGTTCCAAAAAAGATTTAGTTGTAGGTGCACTTCTTCATGATTTATATCTCTATAATTGGCACCACACAAAAGTTAAATTTCATACCTTTAGACATCAATCTATTGCTTTAGATACTGCTAAAAGATATTTTAAACTAACTAAAATAGAAGAAAATATTATATATTCTCATATGTTTCCTATCACTTTTTGGACATTTCCTAAGTATAAAGAAGCATGGATAGTCTGTTTATTTGATAAAATAGAAGCTATAAAAGAAATATTTGAAAAATAATTGAAAAGTATAATAAAAAATGGTACAATAAGCTTGAAACTAGAAAGAAAGGAGTGCGTTTTATGGATTATGCTTACACAACAACAAGTACAGCTGATGCTTTAAAAATATCTGCACCTACATTAATTTTTTATATTGCTCTAGCAGTATTCTCATTCGTATGTATGTGGAAAATATTTGATAAAGCTAAAGAACCAGGTTGGGCAGCAATTGTACCATTCTATAATTTATATATAGAATTCAAAATTGCCTTTGGTAATGGTTGGTATTTCTTATTCATGTTAATACCATTTGTTAACATTGTATTTGCTATTATGCTTCCATTCAAACTTGCTAAAAAATTTGGTAAAGGCGTTGGATTTGGATTTGGATTATTATTCTTATCAACAATTTTCCAAGCAATTTTAGCATTTGGTTCTGCAGAATATCAAGAATAAGAACGTACTTAAAAAAATATACTTTCGGGTATATTTTTTCTTTTTGGATAAATACTATTGACAAAGGTTTCAATAAAAAATATAATATTTACTAATATCTTAAGGAGGAATATGGATGATTCATTTAAAAAACAAATTACCATTTTTAAAAGAAAAAACGATTGACGAATATAATCAAACAATCCTAATGCCTTCTTTTAATTTGATGGAAATATATAAGAATGCCAAAGATGTAGAAATTGATATAAATGATTATAAAAAGATAATCAAAAAAGAAAAAAATACCTATAGTAATGATCTTAATTATAAAGTAATGAAAATGATTAATTATTTAAAGAAAACTATTTTTGATGAAGAATTTCTAAATAGAATTATCATGAAAGCCTTCTTTATTGTTAATTATGGAAACTTCGTCATAAATAATAAATCATTTATAGGAAATATTAAAATAGATAATAAAGAATATAAATTTGGATTAGAATTAAGTTTTAAAAGTATTACTTATGCAGTAGAATATGATCATATCAAAACAAGGGGAAAATTAAATATTGAAAGAGATAATGTAAGCATTAAATATGAAAAACGCAATGCTTTAGAACACAAAAAAAATAATAAAACCTTTTATCATGTTTACAACACAGTACTATTAGAAATATATAACAAAATGGGAATACAGCAAGTCAGAATGAAAAAGACTCAAAAATATAATTATTATTTAGATGATAAAGGAATAAAAACCGTATTAAAAATTGATCCGGAAGATAATTATACAAAACAAGAATATATTTGGAAATGTCCAAAAAATAGTATTTTAAAAAGTTTAAAAATAAAATATCAATATCCTAAAGAGATTAGCAATTTAACAAATATTGATAAATATTATATTGGAAAAAACATTTCTCCTAACAATAATAAATTACCAACTAAAGGAAATTTTTATGAAATAGATAAATCAATGTTTTTAGATTATTGTAGTAATAAATGTGATATTAATAATCTATGGGAGGAAATAATTCATTATAAAAAAATAAAATAGAATTGGATATATCCAATTCTTTTGATATACTTATATAGGTGATAAAATGAAAAAAATTAAAACATTTATTAAAGATACATATAAGTTTTTAATAATATATATAGTATTATTTATTATTTCAATAATACCATTGCCATATTATATAAATGCTCCTGGTGGATTAATAAATATCAATGATAGAGTATCTATTGATAATAGTTATAAAATAAAAGGTAGTTTAAATCTATCTTATGTATCAGAGTATGATGGTAGGGTAATATCTTTATTAATCGCACTATTAAATAAAAACTGGGATATAGAAAAAAAGAATAAAGTAGTAATGAATCAGGACTATAACTATATTGATAAACTAGCATTAGAACAAGCCTATAATAATGCTACCTACCTAGCTTATAAAAAAGCCAATAAAAAAGTTAGTATAACAAGTAATGATTTATATGTAGAATATATATTTAAAGAAAGCAAAACAGATCTACAAATAAAAGATAAAATAGAATATATAGATAATAAAAGAATAGATAATAAAGATACCTTAAATAAAATAATAAGTAGCTATAATGAAAATGATCAAGTAATTATCACTGTTAAAAATAAAGACAAAGAATATAAAAGAAAAGCTAAAATTATAAAAGCAGATAATAGATTAATGCTAGGAATAAGTATATTAGAAATAAGCAATTTAAAAGTAGACCCAGATATTAAATATAATTATAGAAAAGATGAATCAGGACCTAGTGGTGGATTAATGTTAAGTTTAGCTATATATAATTCATTAGTAAAACAAGATATAACACATGGAAAAACAATAGTTGGAACAGGAACAATTGATAAAAATGGTCAAGTAGGGCCGATTGATGGTATAAAATATAAAATTAAAGGAGTAGTAAAAAAACATGTTGATTTATTCTTAGTACCAAAAGATAACTTAAAAGAAGCATTAAAAGTTAAGAAAAAAAACCACTATAAAATAAAAATAGTAGGAGTATCAACCTTTGATGAAGCATTAAATTACTTACAAAAAAAGGACTGAGTCCTTTTTATATTGTAAGAAGATGAGTAGCAATAGTAAAATATATAATTAATGATAATGCATCAACAATTGTTGTTATAAAAGGACTAGCCATTACCGCTGGGTCAAAACCAATCTTCTTAGCAAGTAGTGGTAATGTACAACCTACTATTTTCGCACAAAATACCGTAACAATTAGTGTTAAACAAACAACTAGTGCAATTGAAACAGATACTTGATCTATAACCATTAATTTAATAAAATTAGCTACTGCTAAAGTAATACCAATCAGAATAGCTACACGTATTTCTTTCCACATAATTTTAAATATATCTTTAAAATCAATTTCATTTAAAGATAATGACCTAATGATAGTTACTGATGCTTGCCCACCAGCATTACCGCCTGTATCCATAAACATTGGAATAAATGATGTCAAAACAACATAGCTAGCTAAAGCATTTTCATAAGTTTGAATAATTTTTCCAGTAAAGGCCGCCGATATCATTAGGATAAGTAACCAAGGAATTCTTTTTTTCCACGTTTCAAACACACCTGTTTTCATATATGGTTTATCATTAGGTGTAATAGCTGCCATTTTTTCAATATCCTCAGTTGTTTCTTCTTCGACAATATCCATAATATCATCTACAGTAATAATACCAACTAATCTATTTTCTAAATCAACTACCGGTAGAGATGTAACATCATATTTTTTAAATTCATTAGCTACATCTTCTTGGTCAGTTAAAGTATTAATATTAGTACTAATATGATCCATAATATCTTTAATAATGGTATCATCATTACTTATAATAATATCCTTTAAAGATACGCTTCCCAGTAATTTTCTTTTATTATCAACCACATAAGTAGTATTAATATGTTCAGTATCTTTAGCTTGCTTTTTTATTCTTTCCATAGCTTCTTTGACAGTACAATTCTCTTTAATATCAACAAACTCAACAGTCATTAAACTACCAGCCGAATCATCAGGATACCTAAGTAAAAAATTAATATCATGTCTTGTTTCAGGGGTTGTATTAGCAAGTAATTGTTTAACTATATTAGCAGGCATCTCATCAATTAAATCAGCTGCATCATCAGCATACATATTATCAATTATAGATGCTGCTTCCTTAGTAGATAATGATTCAATAATAACTTGTTGCTTTTCTATATCTAAGTATGAAAATACTAAAGCAGCTAAATCTTTTGGAAGCAATCTAAATATAGTAATTAAATTATCATTATTTAATTCTTCAAAAATTTCAGCAATATCAGCTTCACTCATATCAATTAAAATACTTTTAATATCCGCATATTTTTTACTATTAATTAATTCCTTTATATTATCCATAACATCACATCCGCTTATATTATACACTAAATATATAAAAAGAGTAACATCATAATATTTTTTTCTGTATTTTAATTACTGTTATATTATTTTAAACACACTCAAATTTTT
>CADBLY010000081.1 GCA_902795725.1 uncultured Erysipelotrichaceae bacterium | reverse complement strand
TATAATGTGAATATGGTGTTGGATGCTAAAAAGTTAATTAAAGAACGCAAAAATAGTGATTTTCAAAGAATGTTTTAATAAATTTTAAAGAATAAAGAGGTGTTTTAATGTCTGGAAGTTTATCAGGAATATTTTTTCCAATATGTTCAGTATTTTTTGCTTTATTGTTATGTGTTGTATATTTTTCAAAAAAACGTATCAATATTGCAGAGAATAAATTCTATTCATTAATTATTATTTCCATTTTACTAGATTCAATATGCTCGCTGATACTTCAGGTGTTATCATATGATGGAGTTAATGAAATTGATATGATATATGGATATTTAATAAATAAAATTGATTTTATATGTTTAATAATTTATGCTACATCAATTTTTATGTATGTTTTAACTATTACATTACCATTATTAAAAAAGAATTTACAAAAAACAGTGAGTATTGTTTTCATAATTGATATCATAATTTCTTTAATTGTTTTGTTTACTAAGTTGGATATTATAACTGAGTCAAGTTATATAAGTATAGCTGGATTATCTGCTGGTATTACATATGTTACATGTGGATTATATATTTTTATGTCAATTATTATTACAGTTATAAATCATAAAAGAATTGATCGCAGATATTTACCAATTATATTTATTACTTTTTTAATTATTCTTATTTTAGCTTTGTACTTAGCTAATCCATACTTAGTTATTATTTCTATTATATTAACATTTAATAATTATATTATGTATTTTACTATTGAAAATCCAGATTTAAAAATGGTAAATGAATTAGAAATAGCAAAACTACAAGCTGAAAAATCAAACCAAGCTAAAAGTGATTTTTTATCTAGTATGAGTCATGAAATTCGTACACCTTTAAATGCCATTGTAGGACTAACAGATATCATAAAAAAAAGTAATGATTTAGATGAAATACATGAAGATGCAATAGATGTTTCCAATGCTTCACAGAATCTATTAGAAATAGTTAATGGCATTTTAGACATTAGCAAAATAGAAGCTGAAAAAATGGAATTAGTTGAATCAGAATATGATTTTAATGAAATTTTATATAATACACAAAAAATGATTAGCAATCGATTAATAAGTAAGAATAAAGATATTGTATTAGAATGTAATTTTGATAGTGGTATTCCTTCTAAGCTAATTGGAGACAAAATAAAAATTCAACAAATTATGCTTAATTTACTTACAAATGCTGTTAAATATACTGATCATGGTAAAATAGAGTTTATAGTTAAGTGTACTAAGGAAAATGATTTATGTAAACTCGTTATAACAATTAAAGATACTGGCCGCGGTATTAAGAAAGAGCAAATGGATAATCTATTTACTAAATTTAATAGGTTAGATAGTGATATGAATACCAATATTGAAGGTACAGGATTAGGGTTAGCTATAACTAAGGGACTTGTAGATTTAATGAATGGTAAAATAAAAGTTGAATCAGAATTCGAAAAAGGATCAACTTTCACGGTATTTATTAATCAAAAAACAGGTAATAATAACTATAAAGTAGTTAGTGAAACAGAGGAAAAAATTCCTGAAAACAAAAAGATACTTATAGTTGACGATAATAAATTAAATATAAAAGTGGCTAAAAAAGTGTTAAGTGATATGAATATTCAATCAGAGGGAGTGGAATCTGGTTTTGAATGTATTGAAAAAATAAAAAATGGTGATATTTATGATCTAATATTAATGGATATAATGATGCCTAAAATGAGTGGAGTTGAAACATTAAATAAATTAAAAGAAATATCTAATTTCAATATACCAGTAGTTGCTTTTACTGCTGATGCAATGGAAGGACAAGAAAAAAAGTATTTAAACGATGGTTTTGATGGTTATATTACAAAACCAGTAAATAAAGATAGATTAACAAAACTTCTAAATGGTTTATTCAGCGGTAACGAATTAAATGAAAAAGAAAAGGTTAAGCAAGTTGAATCAGATAAAAAAATTCATCAAGTATTACCTATAACTGATGAAGATATAGAAAAATTAAACAAATTAATTGGGCTTGAATAATTTATTTTATTTATACTATTTTATAATTATCTTGTTTATTGTTTATTTTGTAATGGTATTTTTTAAATAGTATTGTGTTATAAAATGTTAATTAATATTTATATAACAAGATATTGTAACTAGATTGGATGTGTTGTTTAGATGGATGAATTTTTATTAATGTCAATATAAACTAAATATGCTAATCAAATATTTGATGGTACCAAATCATTTGAATTTCGTAGAAAAAGTATTGGCAATAAAAATTGTAATAAAAAAATATATATATATTCATCAGAAATAGATAAATCGATAATTGGGTATATAGTAGTTGATAAAATTTTAGAAGGTGATTTAAACTATATATTAAGCATAACTAATTATACAAATCATCAAGATATAATAGATTATTTTGATGGTTGTGATAAGTGTTATGCATTACATATTAGTGAATATCATAAATTCTTAGTACCTATAAAACTAGATTATATTAAATCACATTGTGATAATTTCAGTGTTCCACAATTTTATAGGTATATTAGGATTCAAGAGCCAATGTATGAAGAATTAGAAAGCAGGAAGATAAGATGAAGAAGTTTAATATGAAGTTGATGACTAAGTATTTCGATTGTATACAAAAAGGTAGTAAAAGAATAGAATTAAGATTAAATGATAAAAAAAGAAAGAATCTTAAAGTCGGTGATGAAATAGTATTTGAAGAATTGACGGATCATCCTAGATATATAAAGACTGAAGTAATAGAATTATATTATGATAGCAATTTTGAAGATTTGATAAATCGTTTTGATGTTGAATTACTTGCTTCAAAAGATACTTCAAAAGAAGATTTGGTTTCTACATTAAACAGTATTTATTCGAAAGAAAAACAAAATCAATATGGTGTAGTTGGAATAAGAATAAAAGTGATGGATGATTAGGGTATGATAATTGACCATATACAGAATTACTTATCTAAAGATAAATTAGAATTATTTACAGAAATTGTAAATGAAATATATTTGATGACAAAGCATTTAAATCAAACTTATCCAGGGTATAAACAATGGTTTTTTGATAAACAAGTTAAAGGGTGTTACACGTTAGATAGAGATATTATTTTTATCAAAAATGATAGTGGAAAAATTATAGGAATTAGTTGTGTAAAAAAAGATGATGAAGAAAAAAATATGCACTATATTTGTTGATTTTAACTATCGAAAACATGGTGTTGGAAGTCTTTTATTAGAAGAATCAATTAAATTTTTAGAAACAACAAAACCATTGATAACTTTTTCAGAAGATAAATTATCAATGTTTGCAAAGATAATTGAAAAATATGATTGGCAATTAACAGAAATTGTAAATAGTGTTTACAATGACGGTGTTAAAGAATACTGTTTTAATGGGCAACTAACAAATAAAGATTATAGTCAAGAATTATTGATTATATTAAAAGAATTAAAGAAGGTTGCAATGGAAAAATTAGAATCTACTGATACATTAAATAAAATATCAAAAAAATGATATATTGTTCTTGAAGGAATGTGATTAAAATGTATTTTGAAATTAACAATTTTGATGGAACTAACAGTGATATTATAGAAATAGTTTCGTCAGTTTTTGAACTTGGATTATTAAGGAGAAGTGGTAATAAGAATGTTAAGGTTTGTTTACCATTATCTTTATCTATTGGCAAATTAGATAGTACTAATCCTTTTAATAGAAAAGTTTTATCCAAATATTGCACATTTGATAATTCTTTTGATTTTACTTACGATTTTGATAAATTAAAATCTATTGTTAATGATTCAACAAAAATTAGAGTGTGGTCAAGTCATTTAAATTGTGATGATTATTGTTTACTTTTATTAATCTGTTATTTATTTCAAGACAAAGAAATTAGTGTTATTTTTTCAGAAGAATTAAGTTGGGGAGTGCCTACAATTGGTGCTGCTTGCGTAAAAGAAATTTTGGAATTAGAAAGAAAAGAACACATTTTGAAAAAATATGAAATAGAAGATTATTGTAATCAATGGAAAAGAGTTGTTAATGATAATAAAGAATTAAGATATATGATAAATGGATCTGTTGTATCTTGTAATATTGATAGATTCGATACTGATATTATTAATAGACTTAAAAAATTAAGAAAGACATATCTTTATAAATTGATTGGAGATTTAATGGGTAATCCAACCATTCCTTATGTGTTTTATGCTGATTGGGTATATGCTTATTTAATAGAAAGACTTGAGAAAAACGGAATAATAAAAAGTTATTTAATTGATAACAAGAAATATATAGAAATAGTTAAACAAAAATAATTATAGTTCATTTACACAGATTTTTATACACACTTTAGTTCAGTCAAATATTAGAAAAAATATTAGCATTTTTGTAAGTAATCAATTAATTTGTGGTATACTAGTATTAATGAATTAGTTATTTAATCATTTATCAGAGCGGTTTCGGACTATCTTCCTTATCGCTCCATTTATCTATAAACCCTTGTAAATCAAGGATTTTTATTTTGAATAATTATATCTTCTTCCACACATAAACTAATGTAATACTTACTAGCTTCTTTATATATAGTTGCATTTATGATTCTACCTTTAAACTCTTTAAGATCACGATATCCTCTTATCGGTATTTCTTTTAACTTAGGCAATTGTTTTATATAATCATATTTATTCATATAATTATTATTTAGGC
>CADBLY010000080.1 GCA_902795725.1 uncultured Erysipelotrichaceae bacterium | reverse complement strand
AATTTTTTAAATCTTTTATATACATTCTTTCACCTCTTGAATTTCATCTATATAATTATAGCAGAAAAACAAATAAAAAGCCATATTTTTTAATATGACTTATGATGATATTTTCTTTCTTTTTTTGATATTTTGCATAATATCATCTTTATAAAATTTATAAGTTGTTACTATGAATATAGCTAATGGAAAGGATATTACTATTCCCATAACTCCAAATAAACTACTTCCTGCAAATACGGATAATATAACAATTAATGGGTGGATTGAATTAGTTTTACCATAGACGTTAGCATTAATTACATAACTATCTACTAATGATAATACAACAAAGACAATTATTGTTTTTACAAATAAGCTAGGGCTTATGACAAAAGCTGTTATGGCAGCAATACAATTGTTAGCCATACCGCCAAAATATGGTATTAAATTAGCTACTCCGGCTAGAAAGCCTAAAAGCAATGCATCTGGGTGACCAATTATTGTATAAGCTATAGAGTATTCAATTATTGATATAATCATTACTTTTACTAAACCATTTAGATATTTCCGCATTTGATCATCTAATGCAACTATATAGTTATAGTTTTTCTCACTACGTCTTTGAAAGAATGTTTTTGTAAATGCTCTAATTTTGTCCATATCAATAATAAAGTAAATAAAGGCAGCAAAACCAATTAATATTCTTGATATAAATCCTAAAGATGTATTTATAATATTAATTGCACCATTAGATACATAGTTTCCAATGTTAGTTAAGATATTTTTAAATATATCATTTAAATCACTTTCTAATCCTACAATATTTATATCTAAATTATTATTCGATATATTTTTAATGAATTCTAAAATACTATTAAATAAATTAGTTAATTGGCCTACTAAAATTGATGATACAACGTATATTACAAATGATGCAAGAAGAATAATTGAAAACACTATTATTAATACGCCTAACCACTTAGGAATATGTTTTCTTTGCATTTTTTCAAGAAATGGATACAAAGCATAAGCTACAGCAAAGGCAAAGATAAATGGTATTAATATATTTAATATTTTATTTATCACACCTGTCCATAAATTTCCTGTTCGATATAGGAAAAATATTGATATTATTATTAGGGTAAGATTGACTAATTTATAATTAATTTTTTTCATATTTCTCATCACTTTCTATTATTATGGTTACGGGACCATCATTTATTATATTTACTTGCATATCACTACCAAATTGACCGGTTTCAACATTAACGTATTCTTTTAATTTATTATTGAATAAATCATACATTGCACTAGCTTGTTTATGCTCTAATGCTTTGGCATAGCTAGGTCTTCTTCCCTTTTTAGTATCAGCATATAAAGTAAATTGGGATATACTTAAGACACTGCCTTGAATATCTATTAAAGATTTATTCATTATACCTTCTTCATCATCAAAGATCCTTAAATTTATTAATTTATTTATAATATAATCTATATCTTTTTCGGTATCATTATGTGTGAATGCTACTAACGCAACTATACCTTTTTTTATAGATCCAATAACTTTATTATTTACAGAAACTGTTGATTTTAAACTTCTTTGAACTACTACTTTCATTTTATTACTCTTTCTACATTAGTAACATTACTTATATTTCTTAAATCGATCATAAATTTATTTAAATCTTCTAAATTAGATACGGATACTTTAATCTCAAAGATATACTCCCCATCACTATTTATAGTATTAATACTTTTAACCATTATATTGCTATTTGATGTTTTTGCAACAATATTAAATAAAATATCTTTATTATCTGTTGCGTGAACTAACAAATAAGTTGAATATTTTTGATTTGTTTGTTTATTCCAAGATACATCAATTAATCTTTCATCTAAATCTTTAACATTAGGGCATATAATACGATGAATATTTATACCATTACCACTGGATATATATCCAGTTATTTCATCACCAGGTATTGGTCGGCAGCACTTACTAATATTAACTTTAATATCATTAATACCTTCAACAATGATATCTCCCTTATTATGTATTTCTTCTGTTTGATGATTATTAACTTTATTAAATAGTAATTCTTCTTTAGTCTTATTTTCACCAGTTATAATATTTATTATTTGGTTTGGAGAATATTTATTGTTTCCTAAACCAATATATAAATCATTACTATTATCAATTTTTAATTCTTTATATATTTTATTAAGATTATCATCAATTAAGAATTCATTTATGGATAGTTTCTTTTTTCGTAATTCATTATTTAATAATTCTTCGCCTTTTTTCAAATATTCTTCTTTATCAATTTTATTAAAATAGGATTTAATTTTATTTTTAGCTGATGATGTATATACAATATCTAACCATGATAGAGATGGACCAACTTGATTTTTATTAGTATTTATTCTAACGATATCATTGTTTTTTAATTCATAATCAAGTGGAACAATTCTTTCATTAACTATTGCTCCAACCATTGTATGACCTACCTTTGTATGAACTCGATAAGCAAAATCAATAGGTGTGGATCCTTTTGGAAGTTCAATAACATCTCCTTTCGGAGTATATACATATATAGTATCATTTAAAATATCATCTCTTACATCTTTAACAAAGGAATCATCATCACCATCATTTTCTTTTATTTCCATTAGGTTTCTAAAAAATTGTAATTTTTCTTCCATAGTATCTTGGATCATGGTTTTGCCATTTTCTTTATATGACCAGTGAGATGCAATACCATGTTCGGCAACTTTATCCATTTCATACGTTCGTATTTGGATTTCAAAACAATTACCATCGATTCCAAAAACTGTTGTATGAAGTGACTGATACATATTGCTTTTTGGCATTGCTATATAATCTTTTAATCGGTTTGGAACAGGACGAAATTTAGAATGAATTAGGCCAATTACTTGGTAACATTCGCTTTCAGTATTAACAAACACTCTTAAAGCTAATAAATCATATATATCTTTAAATCTTTTCCCTTTATCTAGTTTTCGATATATACTATAAATACTTTTTGCTCGACCTTTTACTTCATGTTTTATACCGTGTTCATTAAGTATCTTTGATACCTCATTCATCATATCTTCAACATATTTATTTCTTTCGTTTTTTGATTTATTTAGACGTTCAACAATTGAAAAATATACATCTGGTTTTAGGTATCTTAATGATAATTCTTCTAATTCTGTTTTGATACGATTCATACCTAAACGATGGGCAATAGGAACAAGAATTTCTAGTGTTTCATTGGCATTTTCTTTTTGTTTTTCTTCATTTAAGATAGACATCGTACGCATATTGTGCAGACGATCAGCCATTTTAATTATTATTACTCGAACATCTTCAGTTAATCCAACTAGTATTTTACGATGATTAGCTATTGTTGTTTCATTATCACCATTATAATTAAGACGATTAATGCGAGTTACACCATAAACTAGATTGGCTATTTCACTACCAAATAATTCTTTAATATCTTCTTTAGATACATTACATTTATCAATAGTATCGTGAAGTAGTCCTGCACATATCGTTTGATAATCCGCACTTATTTCAGCTAAAATATATGCAACATTTAAGGAATGCTTAATATAATCAGTCTTATCTAATCTTTTTTGACCCTTATGTTTTTCGGCAGCAAAATCATAAGCTTTACATATTAATTCTATTTCTTTTGTATCTGATATATAATCTTTTACTTTGTTTAATAATTCTTCAAAAGTAATATTTGGTTTATCTTTCATACAATCACCACTTTCATGATATCATGATTTATCCATTTTTTTACTAAAAATTGAAAAAAGTTAGAAATATCTAACTTTGAAGTGCGGATTTATAGACATTGATAACTGGACGAACGGCAAGTTTTAATGTGTTGTAATTACTATCATATATAAATCCATCTTCATCAACACGCCATAAACTATTATCACTTCTTATACTCATTGTCCAGTACCATACAGAAATAACGGCCCAAGGATGTGGAGTTCGAAGACCATTAAGGCAATTGCCAGAACTACATATTTCATCACTTTCTGCATCTATTTCTTCAATTGTAACAAGACGAGCACTATTTCCATCAATATTGGCTAATTCATTGTTGTTAAATGTAGCATTAGCCCAGTTATCCACAACTGTTTTTATTTTGGATTGTTGATAATTAGCTGATCCTCCAAAAGGAATTAATCCAAATCCATCATTATTTTGAACATTTATATCTAAATCTTCAGCAGCTGAAGTAACTTCATCATAGGTTAAAGCAGTTTGTTTTAGTGCGACAACATGATCATCAGTTGTAGAACTATCAGCTATTACATAATAGTATTCATTAGCTACTATTATTTCATCACCAACATTATATGCGGTATAAGATATTGGTTGATTACTATTACTTATTTTTTCTAATCTTTTATTGTCATAGTTATATTTTTGATTTGAATCTTTAACATAACAACTTTCTAGTCTGATACTTCCATTTGTATTTATTATGACATTAGTATTATCACATGTTACTGTTTTTCCACTTGTATTT
>CADBLY010000079.1 GCA_902795725.1 uncultured Erysipelotrichaceae bacterium | reverse complement strand
TCTTCAGGGGGTTTTGGTTTGTACTCTTACACTTAGATAGTAAGAGTACCGGCATGGAGTATCATGCCACTATCATTATAAAATGGATTTAATAATAAGTCAATGAAAATATGAAAAATATTTGAAGAAAATTTTCTACTTAATCTAAATTTATTGATTTTTCAACGATTTTTCTAATATGTTTATTTACACTCTCTTGATACTTTTTACTTTCCATAAACTCTAAACTATCTTCCTTAGCTCTTAATAAAATATTAAAATCATTCTTTAAATCAGCTATATTAAAAGACATATCACCACTTTGTCTAATACCAAAGATATCGCCACTACCTCTCAATTTAAAATCTTCTTCACTTATTTTAAAACCATCATTAGTTTTTGTCATAACATTAAGTCTTTCACTATCTTTATCACTTATTAATACACAATAACTTTGTAAACTATTTCTTCCTACTCTACCTCTTAATTGATGAAGCGTAGATAAACCAAATCTAAAACTATCAAAAATAACAATCATAGTAGCATTTTTAACATCTACTCCAACTTCAATAACAGTAGTACTTATAAGAATAGATGTCTTATGATTTTTAAAATCATCCATAGCTTTATCTTTATCATGTTGATTCATCTTTCCATGAATAAGACCTATCTTACATATTTTACCAAAAGCCTTATTCATTTTATCATATAAAGCTTCAACATTTTCTAAATCAATCTTGTCACTTTCTTCAACTAATGGTGCGATGACATATACTTGATGTTTATTCTTTATTTCTTCTAACATCATATTCAAAACATCTTTGATTTCATTATTTTTTTTAAGAAGCGTAATAACATCTTTTCTACCATTAGGCATAGATTTAATACTTGATATATCCATATCACCATAAATAGTTAAAGCATAAGTTCTGGGAATAGGTGTAGCTGATAAATACAAAATATCGGGACATAATCCTTTATTTTTTAGACTACTCCTTTGATTAACACCAAAACGGTGCTGCTCATCGGTTATAACTAAACCTAAATTATTATATTCTACATCATCACTAAACAAAGCATGAGTACCAACAATAATATCAATATCTCCATCCTTTAATTTTTTTAAAACTTCTTCTCGATCTTTAGTTTTTAAACTACCAACCAAATATCCTATTTTTAAATTAGGTAATAACTTAGAGATATTATCTACGTGTTGATACGCTAATACTTCCGTAGGTGCCATTAAAGCTCCCTGATAACCACTTAAATAATTAATATATAAAGCTATAATAGCTACTATAGTTTTACCACTTCCAACATCACCCTGTAATAGTCTATTCATTCTTTTTTTACTTACTAAATCATCATATATTTTATTCACACTCATCATTTGATCTTCAGTAAGTTTAAACGGTAAAATATCAATAAACTTAATTACTTTATCTTTATCTACTTTTCTTTCTAAACCTATCTGTCTTTCTTTATTATTCTTCAAATTATGCATCTTTAACATAAATAAAAATAATTCTTCATATTTTAAATATAAACTAGCTACCTTTAATCTTTTCTCACTTTTAGGATTATGTACTTCCTTAATACATGTTTTCTTATCTACAAAATGATATTTATCTATTAAATAATCAGGAACATAACTTATAGGCTCATAATCATCTATTACAAGATTAATATACTTTTTTATTTGATTACTACTTATACTAGCTATACTATGATATATAGGTTCAATAACAGGAATACTAGGTAACACACCCTTTCTAATATCACTAGCTACAATACTAGAATGTATCTTATCATATTTACCTATTACTGTTATAGATGTACCAATATCTAATTTACTCTTTAAATAAGCTCTATTAAAAATAGTAACACTAAATAAATAATTATTACTCTTTAATCTTAAAGTCATCTTATTCATCTTTTTATTAAAATAAAAGACACTAGGATTACTTTCTACTACTCCATCAATAATAATCTTATCGTTATCAACTAACTCTTCTATATTACTTCTTTTTAAAACATCATACCTAAAAGGATAAAACTGTATTAAATCATCAATACTATATATCCCTAATCTATTTAATGATTCAATTGTTTTAGGACCAATACCTTTAATTCCTTCTAACATATATACCTCAAATAATAGCTTTTAATACCCCATATGATATTAACATCATAATAATAGATGCCATAAGAATACCTATTAAAGCAGCTATAAAAGATTTCTTTTTATCCATCTCTAATACTGATGCAATTAAACATCCTGTCCATGCTCCAGTACCAGGTAGGGGAATACCTACAAATAATACTAATCCTAAATAACCATACTTCTCTAATTGTCCTTTTCTTTTTTCAACCTTTTTATCTAACCATCTAGCAAAACCACTAAAATGTTTACTATCTCTCATCTTATCAAGTAGTTTTTTCATAAACCATAGAATAAATGGTACTGGTATGATATTACCTATAATACAAACGATATATGCAACAATTCCATTAATATCAAGCAAAGAAGCCGCAAGTAATCCTCCTCTTAACTCTAAAATAGGCATCAAAGAAATAATAAAAACTGTTATCTCTTTACCAAAAGGTACACCACCTAAAAAACTAAATATATTTATAAAACCATTTACAATTCCTTCAACCATATT
>CADBLY010000078.1 GCA_902795725.1 uncultured Erysipelotrichaceae bacterium | reverse complement strand
ATTAATTTTATCATATTTTGAAAAAGAAAAAAAGACTTAATCACCCTTATAAGCCTTTTTATATTCACCTGATTTGATATTTTCAATCCAATCAGTGTTATTTACATACCAATCAATAGTCTCTTTAATACCAGTTTCAAAAGTATAAGTTCTATTCCATCCTAATTCTCTCTCCACTTTCGTAGAATCAATAGCATATCTTAAATCATGTCCTGGTCGATCAGTTACATATTCAATCAAATCTTCAGATTTACCTAATTGATTTAAAATAGTTTTAACAACTTCTAAATTAGTTCTCTCAGAATGTCCTCCTAAGTTATACACTTCTCCTACTTTACCATTTCTTACAATTAGATCAACACCAATATTATGATCAATTACATGAATCCAATCTCTAACATTTTCACCCTTACCATAGACAGGTATTTTTTCATTATTTAACGCTTTACTTATAACAACAGGAATAAGTTTTTCTGGAAATTGATATGGCCCATAATTATTAGAACATCTTGAAATAGTTACAGGAAGTCCATAAGTACGATGATATGCCATAACAAGTAAATCCGCACTAGCTTTACTAGATGAATAAGGACTTGAAGTATGAAGTGGTGTAGTTTCCGTAAATAGTAAATCAGGTCTATCTAATGGTAAATCACCATATACTTCATCCGTTGAAACTTGATGATATCTTTTAATTCCATATTTTCTTGATGCATCCATCAAAGTTTGCGTACCAATAATATTAGTCATTAAAAATAATCTTGGATTTTTTATTGAATTGTCAACATGACTTTCCGCAGCAAAATTAATTACAACATCAAATTTTTCTTGTTCAAATAACTCATCTACAAAATCTTTATCAGTAATATCACCTTTAACAAATTTATAATTATCTTTATCTTCCAAATCTTTAATATTATTATAATTACCAGCATAAGTTAAAGCATCTAAACACACAAAGTAATCTTCAGGATATTTACTCGTTACATAGTGCATATAGTTACTACCAATAAACCCAGCTCCACCTGTTACTAAAAATTTCATTTAATACCTCCCGCTTTTATAAGTATTTTAGCTTCTTCTCCATTTTCATTTATTAATTCTTCTTTATATCTATCAACAGCACTCTGCCAACTTGGTAATCTATCAAATCCATTTTCATCCAATGATTTTTTACTCAATTTAGAATTAAGTGGACGAGTAGCCTTCTGTGGATAATCACTTGTTGGAATAGGATGAACAGCCATATTGATATTACTACTATCAAAGATATATTTAGCAAATTCAGCCCAACTACAGAATCCTTCATTATTAGCATGGTATGTTCCATATTTTTCTGTTGCAACCATATCAACAAGTAATTTAGCCAAATCAACAGTATATGTCGGAGATCCTACCTGATCTGCTACCACATTTAACTCGTTTCTAGTTTCCGATAATTTTAACATCGTACGAATAAAGTTTTTACCATTAATACCAAATACCCATGAGATACGAACGATAAAGTGATTTGCATAACTTCTAACTGCTTCCTCACCCATATATTTAGTCTTTCCGTAAACACTTAATGGATTAACACTATCATTTATTTCATACACACCATCTTTTGTACCATCAAAAACATAATCAGTACTAATATAAACTATTTTTGCACCTACTTCACTAGCAGCATCTACCATGTTTTTAGTACCTAAATAATTAACCTTTTCACATAACTCAGCAGTATCTTCCGCGCCATCAACATTAGTCCATGCTGCATTATGAAATATAACATCAGGATTAATTTCTTTAACCTTATTCATTACTGAATCACGATCAGTTATATCCATCTCTTTTATATCAACAGGAAATATATCACTATCCGATACATTTCGTTTTTTTAATTCACGAACAATATCATAACCTAATTGTCCGCCATAACCAGTTACTAAATACTTCATATTAATTCTCCTCATATTCAAAATATTGTGGACTTTTTGATAAAACTAAATGTTTTTGATCCTTATCAGATAATAAAGGTTTATCAATACCAAATTCCTTGAATATATCATTCCAAGGAATATTAAGTTCAGGATCATTCCATAGAATACCAGCTTCCTTATCAGGTGCATAATCATTATCAATTAAGTATTGAAAAATTGTATTATCTTCTAAACTGATAAAGCCATGAGCAAATCCACGTGGTACAAACAATTGACGATTATTATCAGGCGTAAGCAAAACATAAGTATATTTACCATATGTCGGTGAACCAACACGAATATCCACAACTACATCAATTGCTTTACCGTTAATTACCTCAACTATTTTAGCTTGGCATTTAGGATTTTTTTGAAAATGTAATCCTCTAACCACACCCTTAGAACTTTTTGAACGATTAGCTTGTACTACACGTTCAAATTTAATAGCATTTTTATCATAATCTTCTTGAATAAAGTAAGGACTAAAATATCCTCTATCATCACCAAATCTATTTGGTTCAATAATATAACAATCTTGTAAATCAGTTGGAATTATTTTCATTTTTATTTCCTCTTTTCTAAAACTTTCTTTAAATATTTGCCATATTTATTTTTTTTCATTACATCAGCACTACTTTCTAACTGCTCTTTAGACAACCATCCTTGTTTAAAAGCAATAGCTTCAGGTGCACATATCACACGATCTTTATTTTCTTGTATAGTTCTAATCATGTTAGCTGCATCAATTAAACTATCAAATGTACCAGTATCAAACCAAGTATAACCGTCACCTAAAAGACAAGCCTTTAATTTCTTTTCTTGTAAATATAGATCATTAAGAGTTGTAATTTCTAATTCTCCACGCGCAGATGGTTTATCCTTTTTAGCTTCACAACTCACACCCTTAGGATAAAAGTATAAACCTGTTATTGCATAATCTGATTTAGGTTTCTCAGGTTTTTCTTCCACACTTACAACAACAGTTCCTGACTCTGATTCATCAATTTCCATAATTCCGAATCTTTCTGGATCTTTTACTTGATATCCAAAAATAGTCGCACAACCATTAATCGCATTATCCTTAGCATGTTTAAGAAGTTTTTCCAAACCATTGCCATAAAAAATATTATCCCCTAAAATCATTGCACATGCATCATCACCAATAAACTCTTCTCCTAATAAGAACGCTTGAGCAAGTCCATCAGGTGATGGCTGAATGATATAAGATAAATTAACACCTAACTTACTACCATCTTCTAACAATCTTTTGAATGATGGTTGATCTTCTGCTGTTGTAATAATCAGAATATCCTTTATACCTGCTTGCATTAGCACAGATAAAGGATAATATATCATTGGTTTATCATATACAGGAACAAGTTGTTTACTAGTTCCTTTGGTAATTGGGTATAGCCTAGTTCCAGATCCACCGGCTAATATAATTCCTTTCATTTTTTATCCTCCTTTCCCCTACCATTTTTTTCAAATATGATATCTGTTTTAAACACTAATACTATAAATATAATCATCAGAAATCCATAGATAATCATTCCTAATTTTTGATCAATAAGAGTAAATATTAAAGATGCAAAAGAAAACATAAAAGTAATAGTATATATCATTAAAACTGTTTGTCTTTGAGTAAAATTTTGCCTTAAAAACTGATGATGAATATGACTTCTATCAGGTGTATTCATAATATTTTCACCCTTGAGTTTTCTTCTGACAATAGCAAATGCTGTATCAAGTATTGGAACAACGAGAATAAAAAGCGGTATAGCTAAACTAGACATCATCACACTTTTAAATCCCAAAATAGTTATTATGGATATAATAAATCCCATAAACATCGATCCAGAATCACCCATAAAGATTTTAGCAGGATAGAAATTATGAAATAAAAAACCACATGTCGAACCAAACATAATAAAAGTTAAAGTTATAGCAAGTTCATAATTAATACCCATTTTCCCTTGAAAATAAGCGATAATTCCAATAAATAAGAAAAATATAGCAGATATTCCCCCAGCTAACCCATCCAATCCATCTATTAAATTCATACAGTTAATACATCCTAAAATAAATAAAATAGTTAAAGGATAAGCTAAATAGCCAAAATTTATATATATACCAAAGAAATTAATATCATTTAAAAGTATTCCACCATATAAAACAACAATAAGCGCTGCTATGAATTGACATAATAATTTTTGATAAGCCTTAATTGATTTTATATCATCAATAATTCCTGTTATAATTATTACAAAACTACCAATCAATATAGCATTCATCATATAAGTCATTTGTCCAAATAATAAATAACCTAACAAAAAACCAGAATATATACCCAACCCACCTAATCTAGGTATTGGTTTTTTATGTATTTTTCGCTCATTAGGTATATCTAACGCTCCTATATGATGAGCAATTTGTATTACAATTGGCATAAATAATAATACAAATGAAAATGTTATCATTACAATTAAAAATATTTTCGCTAAATTCATACTATCTCCTACTTCATTTCTTACAATTACATTATATCATACTATAAATATCAAATACAAGTTATTTTTCTCTTTTAAATATAGATAATATATCAGCTACTACTTTAACAATCGATTCACTTCTTTTTATAGCAATACCTTTTTCTAAAGCCTTCCCACCTATCGTTAAAGAAGAAATAATAGACATAACAAAAATAATAACTACAAGCAAACTTATATTAAACTTACTACTAATAGCAAGTGAAATAGCTGCACCCGTAGAACCCGATATAATACCACATATATCACCAATAACATCACAACAAAAACTAGATACTTTTTCTGCATTTTTAATTAACCATAAAGATATCTTTGAACCTTTTATTTTTTTAGTTGCCATTGCATGAAACGGTGCTTCAGAAGATTTTGTTACAGCAACCCCAATCATATCAAATAAAACACCAATAAAAATAATCAACAAAGTTAAAATAATACCAAAAACAATATTAACATGTGGTATAGCAGTCTCTGAAACAAGAGTAAACAATGCTGAAGTTATAAGTGTAACCAAAACTATTTTAATAATCCATTTATAATCAACTTTCAATTATATCCCTCCAAAAAAGCAAAAAAAGGACCTAACTAGTCCCCCTTTAATACTTTATGGCTATTAATATGATTAACTTTACGTCATAGGTCAAGTTGGATTTCCCCATTATCTACATCCCGTTACCAGTTTGCGGTTCCCCTTTAAAGATAATGATATATCGTTTCCAAATATATGACTTGATTACCACTTAGTACGTACCGTAATCCCATACTAACGACACTCTAGGAGCTTTCCTCACCAATCATTTATTATTAGTCTTTTTTGCAAATAATGTTTCATAGTGCAATACCTAAATTACTTAGCTAAGGTAATAAAAGCTGATCACTAATCCCCATTACCCACTCAAGGCAAGCTACACTATTCATAACTTTCGCCACAAATAGGTTTAATCCTATTTCGTACCCAGTCCGTCAGATTGTTCGTATAGGCCAGACACAATAATAGGTCTCCACAAGTGGTGGGTCGGAATCGTATGCCATTACGTTCTCCCAACACTCTAATCTTCCAGCACTCACCCCAAACTGGGCGTAAGAAGCAAGCACCAAAAGCTTCACAGATGTGCTAATGTACGGTTGTTTAATCCCGTCTTCATAATAAATGTAATTGACTAGAATAATGCGCCATCACAGATAAAATTATAACAAATTTAAGAAACGTTGTCAAATCAATTAAATCAATATATTTTATGCATTTAATAATCATTTTTTTACTATAAATAATAAACTAATTCTTTGTTAAGCCAACAACTAAACGCTTATTTTTATCTTCCTTTAAACAAGTAACTAAATTTAACTCATTATTTATTACAACTTTATTCTTATCATAAATATATTTATTACTAACATAATATATTTCTTTATCTGGTTTATAAAAGTATACTATATCCCCAATCTTTAATTTATCTAATTTATTGAAATAACAAACTTTACAATAACCACTATGACCAGCTATAGTATTATTATTTGCCATAACCAAATCCTGATTTAAATCACTACCTATACCTTGCTTTAAATTTATACTAGGTATCTCTATAACATATTTATATTCGCTTTTTTTATTCTTTAAATAATTTACTATTCCATGATACTTTTTATTTTGTATAAACAAATTAATACTTGTTGATGTTAAAGTAACACCCACCCCCAAAATAATCAAAATAATACTAATAAATACCAACAATCTTTTTATAAGCATATAATCCCACACAATAACCCAATAAAACTAATAATACACCAAACGTTTCTAAATAATCAATATCATTTTTAAAAGTATCAGGCACACTTACATAATTATTATTTATCTTTGGAATTTCAATTATTTTATCATTAAATAAGCTTAAAGATATCTCCTTATCAAACACATCAAAATAATATTTATCACTATTTAAAACATAACCATCCACCGTTTTAATTTCCTTTAAATAATATTTACCATAATATAAATTAGTAAAAGCTTGTCCATTAATAGTTAATAATCTATCAATCAGCTCATTCTTTTTATAATAAATATATCCATCCTTAGACATAATATCTTCACTAGCATAAACTTCATATAAAACACCATCTAAAAGTGTCCCATCCCTACCTTTTTTAGTTAAATTAACACTACCATATCTAACTATTTCATAATCATATAAATCGTATATTATAGGTTTACTATCTGATACTACTATTTTTATATCATCATTCTTTGTATAACCATCTTTTGTTGTTACCTGTCTTAAAGTATATTTACCATATGGTAATGACAAATTAATATTACCATCTTTATTAGTTCTCACACTATTAATCAATTCATCATTATCATAAAGCTCAAATAAAACATCCGCTTCAAAATTATAATTATTACTAATCTTATTACCATAATACTTAGTTATTAATATTTCCTTTTTAATAACTTCATCATATACATCCACAATTTTATCTTTATTTTTTAACGACAATGAAACATAATACTTAGTATCATCTAATTCATATCCAATAGGTGGTACTATCTCTTTTACATAATAATCCGTCAGTTGTAGATCATCAAATTTACCCTTACCATCATTATCTAAAGATAAAGTATCAACTAAACTATCAACTCCAGCTTTATATAAACCATAAACAGAATCTTTAAAAGTTGTATTTTTATAAGGCTTGTCCATTTCTAAATCATGCTTATTAATTTCTATTTTACCTTTATGTACATTAATAGTTATTGTAGTTTTTAAATCATCAATTTTACCAGGAAAAATAAGATTCTGCCCATTAGAATTATAATATAACTCATAATTATGACTATTATCTTTTTTTGTAAATGTTACTGTATATCTTCCCTCTTTATAAGTTTTAATATTTAAAGTATTATTAATAACAGTAACATTAATATCTTCACTATTGGTACTAATATCAAAATATTTTAAAACCCCTTTAGTATCTTCAATACTATAGCTTGTCTTCACACTAAAATTATAAGTATTACCACTAAAACTAGGTAAAGTATTATAAGTATTAACCATCTGATTAATTTCATTTATTTCTGGTGTATATGCTGTAATACGATTACCATAATAAGAATCAGTAAAATAAATATCATCTAAACCCAACGCTTGCCAAACTAAATATTGTGTTACTCCATACCACTTCAAATCAGTATGATTACCATAACCATATCCATAACGAGCTACTAAATTCATACGATTGATTTGATTCATAGAAACGCCAAACAAAGAATTAAAACCAATATAACCATCATAAGCAGTATCAGTTACATAATCAAATGGTTCAATACAATAAACAATTGTACCATCAGATTTATGAAGAAGAAATGGCGCTCCATTTTTTAATTGATCACCTTTTACTTTTGTAATGTACATATTAGGCACCTTTGTATCATAATAAAAGTAATCTCTATAATCCGCACCATAAACAACCATAACCCCTATTATACTCAATATAATTAAAAATAAAATTTTTTTCATTTTCTTTCCCTCCTACTTATATTATTATCTAAAACTTTTCAATTTCCTTTTTTTTTAGAGAAAAAAATTAAAAAAAATTCACCATGCAAAAAAAAGACTGCAATAATTAAAAAAATACAAACCAAAAAAAGCAAATAAAAATTTGCTTAAAATAAACTTAATTGATTAGATTCTTCCATTCCATCAAAAATACCCATATTACGCATATTATCAATTAATGTTTGTGATACTTTAGCACGCTTCTGAACTTCTTCAACACTCAAGAAAGCTCTCTTTTCTCTTTCACGTACAATATTTTTAGCAACCGTATCTCCAAGTCCATCAATCGATGAAAATGGCGGATATATCTCCGTATCATTTTTAACCTTCCAAATAGTCGCTTCACTCTCATATAAATCAACTTTTAAAAATTTAATTCCACGAGCAGTAGCTTCTAAAGCCACCTTTAAACTTTCAAGTTGTCCATTCTCTTTATTAGTTGCTTCATATCCTTTATTTTGAATATCAATAATACGTTCTTTGATTCCATCATAACCTTTAGTCATACTAATAACATCTACATCTGTTGCCTTACTAGATAACCAAGAAGCATAAAAGTATACAGGCATATGAACTTTGTACCAAGCAATCCTAAAAGCACTTATAACATAAGCTGCAGCATGAGCTTTTGGGAACATATACTTAATCTTCTGACATGAACCAATAAACCATTCTGGAATATTAGCATCCTTCATCGTTTTTACATGCTCTAACCACAAATCAGGTTGTTTTGATGCTCTTCCTTTACGAACAAACTCCATTATTTTAAATGCTTTAATTGGTTCTACTCCCTTATACATTAAATATACCATAATATCATCACGACAACCTATTGTCTCTTTAAATGGTACAACATTATTCTGAATTAATTCTTGAGCATTACCAAGCCATACATCGGTTCCGTGTGATAAACCAGATATTTTAATTAATTCAGCAAACGTTGTTGGCTTCGTATCTTCAACCAACTTAATAGTAAAAGGTGTTCCAAACTCAGGTATTCCTAAAGTACCTGTATTACACATTATTTGTTCCTTTGTTACACCTAAAGCTTTCGTTGATGTAAAAATACTCATTGTATCCTTATCATCAAGTGGTACCTTCATAATATCCGTACCAGATTGAAGTCCTATTAAACGCAACTGCGTTGGATCAGAGTGACCTAAAATGTCTAATTTTAAAACGCATTCTTCAATCGAGTGATAATCAAAGTGAGTTGTTCGCCAATCAGCAGTTGCATCTTCTGCTGGAAACTGAAATGGTGTGAAATCAAAACAATCCATATAATCAGGAATAACAACAATGCCACCAGGATGTTGACCTGTTGTTCTTTTAACACCAGTACACCCTTTTGCTAATCTTTCCACTTCAGCCGTATTCATCACAATATTATGATCTTCACAGTAACCCTTAACAAATCCAAAAGCCGTTTTATCAGCCACTGTACCTATTGTTCCAGCACGATACACATTATTCTCACCAAACAATACTTTAGTATAAGCATGTATACTAGCTTGATTTAAATCTGAGAAATTAAGATCAATATCTGGTACCTTATCAGCATTGAATCCTAAAAAGGTAGCAAACGGCATATCTTGTCCATCTTTAATTAACGGAATATGACAGTTAGGACACTCCTTATCCGGTAAGTCAAAACCAGATGAATATGTTGCACCTAAAGAATTACTATTCTCATCTTCAAAAATACTTAATTTACACTTACCGCACCTATAATGAGCCGATAATGGATTAACTTCCGTAATACCCATTAAAGTAGCAACAAAACTAGAACCAACCGAACCACGAGATCCAACTAAGAACCCTTCATCATTAGAACGTTTAACAAGTCTTTGAGCAATTAGATAAATAGGATCAAATCCCGCACCAATCACCCCACCTAATGAATTCTTTAATTTAATTTCAATCTCTTCATCACTTAATTCAGGATTATCCTTTTTCAACTCACTACGAACTAATTCTTTAACATTATCTGATCCACTAAGAATCAAATCATGTAACCTTTTAAAGGCTTCTTTTTGTTTTTCATCATCTTCTAAATTACTAAGTTGTTTCTTTATTGTATTTAAAACAATATCGCCATATAATTCAGTAGCAATTCTCTCTTCAATTGAATATGGTAAAGGATTTCCATACCATTCTAAAGCTTTATTATAAACTAAGTCAGTTACAACTCTTGGACAATCAAGATAACTTAATCCATCATCACTTTTAACACGTGGAGAAAATGGTGTTCCACCAGTATCTGGTATAACTTCAATTTCTTCAACCATATCTAATATTTTATTAGTATTAGTAACCACTAATTCATAAGCTAAATCATCACCTAAAAAACTAAAATCATCTAACATTTCTCGTGTTGTACGAAAGTGCTGAGATGGTATTTCTTTAATATCCTTTTTAGCTAATGGATGTCTTCCACCACCCGGAACTTTTTGATTAACAATAATTTTTCTATATATTCTATCTTCCCTATCAAAGTGATGAACATCACCTGTAGCCACAATCATTTTTCCAGCTTCTTTAGTCGCATTAATAATCTTTCTAATATGGCCTTCTAATTCTTCTCTACTCTTAAAATCACCCAGTTGTAATAAATGATCATATACTTCAACAGGTTGTATCTCGACATAATCATAAAAATTAATAACATTAGTTAACTCTTCACCATCTTTACTACGAGCTAAATTAAACACTTCCCCTTCGTAGCACCCACTACCAATTAATAAACCATCTCGTAATTCATTTAACTTACTTCTAAGTATTCGTGGTGTCTTATGAATATAAACCGTATTAGCTAAAGATATTATCTCAAATAAATTCTTTAAACCCTTTTTATTTAAAGCAATAGCATTAAAGTGATAAGTTCTACCAAATTTATATATTTCATCTTTTGACACTAATTTATCCAATGATTTTATCGTTGTAAAATTCATTGACTTTAATTTTTCTAACATTTTAGCAAAAACTAACCCCGTACCTTCAGCATCATAATCTGCTCTATGATGAGCATCTTCTTCCCAAGGTACATTGTATCTTTTAACCAAGTATGATAAACCATGTCTAGCATATCCTTGATCCATTGTACGAGATAATTCTAAAGTATCAATAACAGTATTCTTAAACTCACCCAAGTTATACTTATTCATCGCACTCTCAATAAAAGATATATCAAACTTAGCATTATGAGCAACCATTGGTAAATCCCCAGTCCACTCTAAAAATCTTTTT
>CADBLY010000077.1 GCA_902795725.1 uncultured Erysipelotrichaceae bacterium | reverse complement strand
TCTACTAACTCGTCAACTTTAATAAGGCGTGCTGTATAATTATCTATATTTTTTAACTGATTATTGGTAAATTTGGCTGTTGCCCAAGTATCTACTACAATTTTAACATTAGAGCTATCATAATTGTTTACTGTTCCAAATGCCATTCAACCATATCCTGATTGATTAGTTGCTGATACTGGTATACTACTTCCATAAATATTTACTTCAGATACTGTTAAAGGTTTTTCTTTTAAAGCTATCACATAATCCTGTGTTTTTGGACTATCTACTATAACATAATATTGTTCTCCTGCTACAGTTATTAAATCTCCAACTTGATAATCATGACATTCAATAGCCTTTTGATATAACTCATTTATAGCACTCTCAACACTCTTATCATTTTTATATCTCACTTGCCTACTGTGGAGTACTTTTACTGTTGTTGCTGATGCTGTTACTACAAATACAATTATACCGGTTATAAAGAATGCTTTTACATTACTCTTTATATATTCCCATAATTTAGGGTGCGTTAGTCTAAAGTTGCTCCCCCCCCCAGGAACATTTGTTTGGTTTTGAAGATTTAAAATTTATTTTCCCCATGCTTATCCTCCTTTTATCTTATGTATTAATGGTATCATGGATTGAATTAAAAGTAAATATAGTTTTCAAAACTGTATCAAATCATATACTAAAATTAAACTTCTACAATTCTCTCCTCCACACCATATTTTTTCTTTAAAAAATACAATAAAAACCCTTGTGTTTCAATATATTTATGTATATAATATTTAGTCGGAACGTTTAGTGATTGGATGCCTATCTCTAGGAAGGAGATAGGTCATATGAACAAAAGAATTTTTGTTATCAAAATTCTAAGATACATATGCATCATTTTAGGATTGATAACTCTCATTATCATCACCATTAAAAATGACATCTAATCTTATAGATTAAATGTCCTACTTAGAAAAAATATTTTGAGATAGGCATTCAACTATAAGCTGAATGTTCCTCTTTTTTTATTATATGAAGTTTCCTTCACTAAATACATAATATCATATAATTAATTATTATTCAATGATTTTTCTAAAATATCTACTAAATCAAGTAAATAGTATATAAAATGTTTATCCAGATTAACTATATCTAAAGTAATAACTAAATTAGTTAGTTTCATAGAAAATCTAAAGTTTCTACTTATCGATGATACATCCATAAATAAATCATCCGTATTAAGTTTTTTAACTAACTTTTCAGGTATATAAATACTAATGAATGTTTTTGTTTGAACAATATTATCTATACCTATACTAAGTAGTTTTTTTTCTAATAATTGTTCATACATATATATTTCAATAGATTCATTTATCTTACCAAATCTATCTTCTAATTCATTTTTAACTTCTTTTAATTTATCTATTGAATCAATACTATTAATTTTTTGATGGATTTCTATTTTTAATTCTTCATCACTTACATAATTATCTTCTATTGTTGTTTCAACACTCACCATAGGATTAACTTTTTTATCTTCAAGTACTTCAATACCTTTTAATTTATTTACTTCTTCATTAAGCATACTCATAAATAGTTCTACGCCTACACTATCGATAAATCCAGCTTGTTCACTACCTAAGATATCTCCCGCACCTCTTATCGATAAATCACGCATAGCAATACTAAAGCCACTACCTAATTCCGTAAAGTCTTTAATGACATTTAATCTTTTCTTAGCTATATCTGATAGTATTTTACCTTTATTATACATTAAATAACAGTAAGCTATTTTATTACTTCTACCTACTCTACCTCTAATTTGATATAGTTGAGCTAAACCAAATCTATCAGCATCATAGATAATTAATGTATTAGCACTCGGTATATCAATACCAGTTTCAATAATCGTTGTACATATTAAAACATTATACTTTTTATTAATAAAATCCATCATGACATTTTCTAACTTTGTCTTTGTCATTTGTCCATGAGCATAAACAATATTAGCTTCAGGTACTAAACTTTGAATTTTACTTACAGTAGCTTCCATATTCTCTATTCTATTAGATAAAATAAATACTTGACCATCGCGGGCTAATTCCTTATAGATAGCTTCTTTTATTAATTGATCATTCTCTTCAATTACATAAGTTTGAATTGGATATCTATTAGCAGGTGGAGTATTTATTAAAGATAAACTTCTAATACCTGACATTGACATTTGTAAAGTACGAGGTATTGGTGTAGCTGATAGTGTTAAAACGTCTACAGTATTTTTGATTGCTTTAATCTTTTCTTTATGTTTCACACCAAATCTTTGTTCTTCATCAATTACTAATAATCCTAAATCTTTAAATTCGATATCATTACTTAGTAATCTATGAGTTCCAATTACTAAGTCTATCTTACCACTCTTTAAATCTTCTAATATCTTTGTTTGATCTTTTTTTGATACAAAGCGATTTAATAAAGCAATATTAGTAGATAGTGTTTTAAACCTATCCATAGCTGTTTGGAAGTGCTGAGAAGATAGTATTGTTGTTGGACATAAAATAGCTGCTTGTTTACCACTCATAATACATTTAAATATTGCTCTAAAAGCTACTTCGGTCTTACCATATCCAACATCACCAACTAATAATCTATCCATTGGTTTTGCTTGTTCCATATCTTTTTTTATCTCTTCTGATACCTTTAATTGATCTTCCGTTTCAGTATATGGAAAATCACGCTCAAAAGCTATTTGTTCTTCGCCATCTTTTTTGAAAGCAAAGCCCTTAGCATGTTCTCTTTCAGAATAAAGTTTAAGTAAATCACCTGCTATACTTTCAATCTTTTTCTTAACTCTAGCTTTTGTTTTCTTCCACTCACTCCCCCCTAATTTACTTATTTTAACTTCTCTACCACCATTAGAAGAATATTTCTTTATAGTATTTATTTTTTCAACAGGAACATATATTTTATCCCCATCTTGATATTCTAAAACTAAATAATCTTTCTTTATCTTATTTTTTTCTAGTGTTCTAATACCTCTATAAATACCAATACCGTTCACACTATGAACAATATAATCCCCTATTTCTAACTTATTAACATCTTTAATAGTCGTTCCTATCTTAAAATTAGTCTTATATTTGTATTGTCCTTCTTTTTCATTAAATAACTCTTTTTCACTTATAACAACATAATTATCTACTTCATATCCTTCAACTAATCTCTTTTGTAATACATTAATCTTATTTTTAAATAATTGATTAGATGTCGTAATCATAATATTTGGATTATCAAGCATTCTAACCATTCTTCTTATTTTTTCTTTACTAGATAAACAAATAATAACATATTTCAGTTTTAAATAATCATTTAATCTTTTATTAATAGCTTCAACAGTACCAGTAAAGTTAGCTATTTTTTTAGCTTTATAATCAAATAATGTACCTTTAGTTATTACATTATGAAATTCTGATAAATAATAAACATCTTTATCCTTAATTAATACATCATCAATATTATGCATGTATTTCGTTTTAATATCTAAATCATTATTTTTATTATATTGAATAATCTCACCTTGTAATAACTGATAACTATTCATCAATATATCATAGTCATTATATATAACAACTGGATTATCCATATAATCTATTATACTAGCTACACTAGTATATTTATATAAATCTTTTTGTTTAGCATCTTCTACATATTCTTCACATATAAACTCTGTATTAGGAGTGATTAATACTTTATCTATTTTTTTAATAGTTAACTGACTATCTATATCAAATTTTGATATCTTATCTACTTCATCACCCCAAAATTCAATTCTTATAGGTTCATCGTAATTAATTGGAAAGATATCCAAAACAAACCCACGCACAGCAATTTGCCCCGTTTTAGATACAATTGTATCTCTTTCGTAGCCCATTTTAATGAAGTATTCAACTAAATCATTGATATTATACTCTTTACCTACTTCAATCGTTTTAAAGGCTTTATAATAATCTTTAGGCTGTGGTAAAAATCTTATATATCCCATTAAATTAGTAACAATAATTTGCGGATAATCCTTAATAGTTGAAAGTGTTTCTAATCTATTAACCATTAACTCTGGACTAATAGCTAAAGCTTCACTAGTTAAAAAATCATCCATGGGAAAAAGGCTAACTTTTGAAGTATAGTTAGCTATTATTTGATAATATTTATTAGCTTCATATAAAGAAGATGTTACAAAAATAACTGATTTATCTTTTTGTTTAAATTTATTATAAACAAACTCACCCTTTAACTCTGGCGTTAAACCTAAATTATTTTCATAATCATCTTTAAATAAATGACTATTCATATCCATCTCCTAATTATATTTACTCATTAATTGTTCAAAAGATAAAGTAATAAAATCATTAATTATGTCATTAATTTTATCTAAACTCTTATCAATTATCTTTTTATCATCTCTATTAAATTTACCTAATACATAATCTTTTGTATCTATATCTTTTTTATTAGATATACCTATCTTTAATCTTTTAAAATTATCCGTTCCTAAATGAAGAATAATGTTTTTTAATCCATTATGTCCCCCACTTGAGCCCTTACTTCTTAATCTAATTTTACCAACATCCATATCTAAATCATCACAAATAACTAAGATATCATCAATATCGATATTATAATAATCTACATACTTTCTAATTACTTCACCAGATAAATTCATATAACTTAATGGCTTTAATAGTATAATCTTTTCTCCATTAATTATAACTTCTCCATATAAACCGTTAAACTTATTCTTAAATGATGAACATAACTTATCTATAGCCATAAAACCAATATTATGTCTTGTAGTTGCATATTCCCTACCAGGATTACCTAATCCAATAATTAACTTCATAAATCACTTACTTTCTATAAGCTTTAATTATATCTTGTTCTTTTTTTTGCACTAATTTACCATTTTTATTTTCTAATCCTAATGCACTTAATCCAGCATCCTCTTGGGATATACAACACAATTCCCAAGGTATTATCCCTAAACTTCCATCATGAGGAGAATTCAATTTTTCTATATCTATAATATAATATCCTTCATTAGTTGAATCTTTTACATAATTATAAATAGGATCGGGATTACTTAAAATATCACCGCACCATTCTATATTATGTTTTTTCAAATTTTCATAAAAAATAGCAACGTAATTTTCAATAATTTCTTCTTTAAATATAGTAGTATTAAAACCCATATATCCATATTCTAATGCCATATTTATTATATCTTCTTTATTAATTCTATACATATTATTCCTTCTTTCCTATAGCATGATAAACATCATATATTTCACTCTTTTTTACATTTCTATCTTTAGCTACTTGCTTAATTGCATCCATCATGCTATATCCATTATCAATATATAAATTAACATGGCTAACAATATCTAATAAGCTATAATCTTCCTTTTCAGTATTACCTTCGATAACAATTACTAACTCACCTTTAATATTGTTCATATCTTTAATTACATCAGTAATAGAACCGCGATATATCTCTTCATACTTCTTTGTTATTTCCCGGGAAATACTTACTTTTCTATTACCAAATATATCTAACATATCATTTAATGTATCAACAATACGATGAGGAGCTTCATAAAAAATCAAAGTAGATTCTTCAAACTTTAATTTTTCTAATTCTTTTCTTCTACTACTTTTCTTACTATTTAAAAATCCATAAAACATAAAAGGCTGTGGAGTAATACCAGAACTTGTTAATGCCGGAATTAATGCTGTAGAACCAGGAAGTGATACCACTCCATATCCCTTATCTATCGCACATTTAACAAGTGCATACCCTGGATCACTTATAATTGGTGTTCCTCTATCAGATACTACACCTACCATACATCCTTTATTTAAATATTCTAATAATTTAGAAGCATTATTATCTTCATTAAACTTATGACTTGATATCATTTTTTTACTTATATTAAAATGTTTAAGTAACTGACCAGTTACTCTTGTATCCTCACAAAAAAGAACGTCAACTTCTCTTAACGTATTTAAAGCTCTTACCGTAATATCATCCATATTACCAATGGGTGTAGGTATTACATATAATTTGTTATTATTATCGTAACTTTTTTGTGACATAACTCCTCCTATTTAAAACATTTCTTAACCTGATCAGAATATTCACCATTATCTAAATGGACAATCAAAGGTTCAAGTATTTTTAAACCAGGTTTACCATTTTTTCTTCCTTCAATCAAAATCATTTTAGCTTCCTTACCCTTTTTAGGATAAACCAACTGTAATTTTTTTGGTTCAATATTATTTTTTTTCATTAATTCAATAATTTCAACTAATCTTTCTGGTCGATGAACTAGTCCTAAACATCCGTTATTTTTAAGCAACTTACGACTAATTTTCATAATCTGTTCTAAAGTTAAACATTCTTCATGCCTAGCAATCGTTTTATACCTTGAATCATTTTTATGTCTTTCGCTAGTTGTCTTAAAAAAAGGTGGATTGCACGTTATTATATCATACTTATCAGTATTTTCATAATTAGCATATTCATTGATATCCTTATTAATTATTGTTATTTGTTTATCTAATTTATTTAATTTGACAGAACGAATTGCCATATCAGATATTTTCTCTTGTATCTCTACTCCAGTTATATAAGCACTAGTTTTTGTAGACAAAATTAAAGGAATAGGTCCATTTCCACAACCTATATCCAATATATTATTAATATTTTTATTGATTGTAACAAAATTAGGTAAAAGTACTGAATCTAAAGAAAAACTAAAAGCATCACTATCTTGAATAATCTTTAAGCCATTATAATCTAATAAATCATTGATTACTTCCATTTATACTACACTCCAAAATACCATAATCTTCTACATCGACACGGTATTCACCCTTTAAAATATCTAAACTAACAACTTTTCCTTTTCCCTTATCTGTTTCAACTATCTTTCCAATACTAGGTAATCCTTTTCTACACTCATTATAACAGGTATCTTCGTATTTCATGCAACACATCAATCTACCACATACACCATTAATTTTAGATGGATTTAAAGAAAGATTCTGATTTTTTACCATGTTAATTGATACTGTATTAAAATTCTTTAAAAAACCACGACAACACAATTCTCTACCACATTGCCCACATCCACCAACTAATTGAGCTTTATCACGTACACCAATTTGTCTTAATTCAATACGTGTTTTATATAAATTAGCTAAATCCTTAGCTAATTTACGAAAATCAACCCTTTCATCTGATACAAAATGAAAATTTAATTGTTTTCTATCAAAAGAATATCTTGCATCAATTAAACTCATATTTAATTTATACTTTTTAATTAATTCATCACATTTACTAAAAGCTTTCTTTGAATCAGAATTGTTTCTTTTATAAGTTTTAAAATCATTTTTATTAGCAATTCTTGCAATAGTTAATAATGGTTCAACAATATCATGAGCTTTTATTCTAAAATTTGGTTTCCTAACTATAGCATAATCATAGCCCTTATCTGTTTTAACAATAATAGAAACACCTTTTTTTAAAACATATTTATCAGGTGAACATAATTTAATATCATTTCCTATCATTACTTCAATAACATCTAACATAATTACCTCTTTTCTAAATCAATAATTAATTTATCTATTAATAAATTTAAATTTGCATTATATTTGATCTTACAAATCGTAACTCTAATTATATCTATCTTTTCAGTAAGATTATAAATAGAATTAAATTTAGCTACTTTTATTATATCATCATTATAGTCATTAAATAAACCTATTTTTTGTTTTAACATATAATGCAAAGTATCCTTATAAAATAATAGAATAATATTTAAAGCAATATAAGACATATTACTATCTTTAAAATTATCAAACCACAACTCTTTAGTATAAAGTAAAGTTTTCATATGATTATTCTCATAATAATTTATAAATTTAATTACTTTAGAAATAAAATCATCATTTAATAAATCATCATCAAAATTATAATTAATTGTATACTTAATTTTATCTACTAAATTATTAAAATTTTTAGTATTATCTTTTCTTAAAGAAATAATTTGGCATCTTGAAACAATCGTATCAATAATATTATTAACATTATCACAAATAAGAAGTGCAACTATACCTTCCATTGGTTCTTCAATAAATTTAAGCATAGAATCCATTACATTTGATTTCATCTTCTCAAAATGATTAATAATATATACTTTTTTAGATCCAACAACTGCCTTTTTCATAAAAGTATTCTGTAATTCTTCAATTTGTCCCTTAGTAATCCACATTCCATTAGGTTCTATTATCTTGAGTTCAATAAAACTATTATCATTAATTTGATTACACTGAAAACAATCAATACATTGCTTATTAGATGTATATTTAAAAGGACACAATAAAGATTTTGCAAAACTTTTTGCAAAATCAAGACCAAAACCATTTCCATTAGTTTCAATTATGTAAGCATGATTAATCAAATCTTTTTTTAATTGATTAGTAATCACTCTATAAGCAATAGGCTGTGTTTCAATATAACTATCAAGCATAAAAAACTCCTTAAAAAATAACTACACTTATAATAATCAAACTTACTAAAGCCGGTACCCCAAGTATTGAAAGAGAACCAACAGTAATAAAATTAATTGGAATATTTAAATTAATCGGTTCCACTAAAATATTATAAGCATATAGTAAAAAAAAACTAAATATAACACGTTTTACAAATATTAGTATTTTCTTTAGCATATATTTCACCATTAAAATATATGTATAAATTATAAAAATATTAATTTAATTTTTTTCTATTCTCTAAAGCTAACTCTAAAGTTAAAGAATCAACATAATCAATATCTGCACCCATAGGAACACCCTGCGCAATACGTGATACAATTATATTTTTATCTTCTAATAATTTAGAAATATATAAAGAAGTAGTTTCACCCTCAATACTTGGCTTAACAGCAATAATAACTTCTTTTATATTTTCCTTTTCAATCAAAGAAAGCAATTTATCAATATTTAAATCTCCAGGTTCAATTCCATCTATTGGAGAAATTAAACCATTTAATACATAATAGTACCCATCAAAAATATGAGTATCTTCAAACATCTTGACACTCTTTGGATCCTCAACAAGACATAAACTATCCCTATTACGAGATTTATCAGAACATATTTTACACAAATCATCTTCTGTATAATAGTTACATCTTTCACATTTTTTAATTTTTGTTTTACTATCAATAAGAGATCTAGAAAAAACATCTACAATCTCTTTATCTAAAGATAAAGTAGCTAAAGCAAATCTCTCTGCGCTTCTAGAACCCACACCTGGATATTTTTTAAAACAATCTATTAACTTTTGAATAGTATCAGGATAATTCATTAAAACAACCCAGGCATACCATTAGTATATGCACCCATCTTTAATTCAACATCTTCATTAACCTTATTCATAGCATCATTTAAAGCTGCAACAATCATATCTTCAAATAACTCAATTTCATCATTTTCAATATGATCAGTATCTATTTTAACTTCAACAATTTCCTTTGATCCTTTAACCTTCACACTAACAGAAGACGCTTTTCCTTCATAAATAGTATTATTAATCTCATCTTGAGTTTTCATCATATCCTTTTGCATCTTTTGAGCCTGTTTCAACATTGCTTGCATATTCATAATTATCATTCCTCTCTAATTATATTGTACTATGTCTTCAAACAAATTGTCAATTGGTGTTTTTAAAACCGTATTATTTTGTTCAACAATTTTTTCATTTTTGATTATATTATTTTCTTCAATATATTTATATACCTGTTTTTTTTCCCTCATAGATTTATTAAAAACACTTTTAATCTCATCCCACTCTTGACTATTAACAGCAATAACCCTATAGTCGCTATTATAAATATATTTAAACATCTCTTCAATATTATTTAAAGAATTATTAAACAGACTCTCCAAATTATTAACAGTATACATAAATAGTAAATAATCATTTCCTTTAGCCTTTAATTCACCATCAAGAATCAATGAAGCAAATGAACTATATTTAGAATTAGACAATAATTCTTGAAGTTTTGATAATTCTTCTTTAAAAGATAAAGTCTCACGTTTATTAAATTGTGATAAAGTATTTCCAATACGTATCTTCTTTAAACTACACAAATTTTCATCAACTAAACTATTATTATCTACACTAGAAACAATATTTTCAGTAGAAGAAGATAAAGATATATCAACATTTGTATCATTTTGCACATTTTTATTCATCTTTTGCACATTTTTGTTCAAAACTCCATTTAATTTAATAAACATAAGCTGTACAAGTAACAATTTATTATTATCGTACTTAATATTTTTTATAGTATCTAATATTATATCAATGATAATATACAAATTATCATCATCAATATCAGATAACAATGAATCAAATTCAAAAATTAAATTTTTATCACTAAAATAATTAGAATCATTAACATATATTAGTAAATTCTTTAAATAATCAACAATCGAATCAAGAATAACAACTAAGTTTTTTCCACAATTATCATATTTTTCAAATATATCGATTAAATCAATAAAATTATTTTTAACAATCATAGAAATTATATCAAACATTTGTTTGTGTGAAATATTACCATTTATCTCATCCACATCATCTTCCGTAATTTTATCAATAGAATATGCTCTAATTTGATCAAGTAAACTTAATGCATCTCTCATTCCACCATTAGAAATATCAGCAATTTTTAAAATAGCATTATCGTCAATATTAATATTTTCCACATTACATATATATTTTAACCGTTCAACAATATCACTTAAATTAATTTTTTTAAAATCAAATCTCTGACATCTAGAAAGAACAGTTTGTGGAATTTTATGAACCTCAGTTGTAGCCAAGATAAAAACAACATGTTTAGGTGGCTCCTCCAAAGTTTTCAACAAAGCATTAAAAGCAGAAGTAGTTAACATATGAACTTCATCTATAATATAAACCTTAAATTTACCAGAAGAAGGAACTAAATTCACATTATTCTTAAGTTCCCTTATCTCATCAACACCATTATTAGAAGCAGCATCTATTTCAATAATATCAATAGATTGATTATTATTAATTTGTATACAAGAATCACACTTATTACAAGGCAATAAATTCTTTAAATTACTACAATTAATAGTTTTAGCAAATATTTTAGCAATACTCGTCTTACCAGTACCCCTAGGTCCACAAAACAAATATGCATGATTAATTCTATTATTTAACATAGCATTACTCAACGTTTTAACAACTATTTTTTGTCCAACAACATCGTTAAAAGTAGTTGGTCTATATTTTCTATATAAAGCTTGATACATAATTATCACCTTTTTCTATAAATATTATACTATATTAATAAAAATTTAAATAATAATAAAGCAATGTTTCACGTGAAACATTGCTCAAAACTTTTGAACATTTAGTTAAAATATATATTAATAGAAATAATTCTCAACATAATTATAAAAAAATAAATAAGTAAGCAGATAGTTTTATGTTTCACGTGAAACATTAATTTTTATTAAATAAAATATACATTAGACTAATAAGATAACAATGTTTCACGTGAAACATTATTATCTTATATTAGAAAAGAATTTTTTTAAAAGAAGTTCAGATTCATTTTTACAAACATTATTAACAATATCAACAGATTTTAATAAAGAAGAACAACCATATTTAGGATTTTCAACAGAATATACTATTTTTTTTATTCTCGATTGCATTATAGCACCACAACACATCATACAAGGTTCCATTGTTGTATATAATACACAATCATCTAAATACCAAGTTTTTAACTTTCTACATGCTTTATTAATAGCTAATATTTCAGCATGATTTGTAGCAATTTTGTTAGTTTCTTTACAATTATGTGCTTTTGCAATTATTTTATTATCTTTAACAATAATTGCACCTACAGGTACATCACCTTTTATATAAGCAATTTTAGCCTCTTTCAAAGCAATTAACATATATTTATCCATAAACTACCTCCAATGTTTCACGTGAAACATTAATAATAATTTAATTAATACACAAAAACCGTTAATAGTAAACATATAGTTTTATGTTTCACGTGAAACATTGATGTGTATATAATTAATAAATATCATTTAATCTAATTATATATAATACATTAATACAAATATTTAAAAATTTAAACCTTATATATAACATACTAATCTAATGTTTCACGTGAAACATTAGATTAGTAGTTTTGCACATTTTATAGAGAATAGATTGCAATATTAAAAATATATTAAGATTAGATATTACAAATTATTTCCCGGGAAATATTTCCCAAAAAAAAGCACACACACTTAGAGGTTCTTAAGGCTGCTGTCTTCCAACTCTGACCTGATTCAAACATAAATGTTGTGCACATATAATATACAATATTTAACAATATTATTCAAGAGTTTTGCACATTATTCTTCGCTTTTTAAATATTTATCCACATTCTCTTGATTATTAGTAGTATCATCTTCGGATTCAGATGACTCAGGTTCAATTAATGTAATATTACTAACCTTCTGATTATCCTTGAGATTAATTAATTTAACACCTTGGGCAACACGTCCAGTAGAAGATACCTGACTAATTGGTAACCTAATAATTATTCCACTATCAGTAATAATCATTAAGTCTTCTGTATCATCAACTGTTTTTATTTTAACAATATTTCCATTCTTCTCCGTTACATTTAATGCTTTAACACCTTTGCTTCCACGATGTGTCATACGATATTCAGAAGCATCAGTTTTCTTTCCATAACCTTTTTCAGTAACTACAAGAATCTTTTGATTATCAGATAATACTTCACATCCAACAATTTTTCCATCCAAAACAGTCATTCCTTTAACACCACTAGCTGTTCTACCCATTATTCTAATTTCATCTTCTTTAAATCTTATAAGACGTCCATTAGATGCAGCTAAACATATTTCTTCATTGCCATTAGTAAGTTTAACATCTAATAATTGATCATCATCTTTTAAGCTAATAGCTATCTTACCACTAGAACGAATATTTTTAAATTCACGAACATTTGTGCGCTTAACTAAACCATTTACAGTTGCAAATATTAAATATCCATCTTTTAAATCACTTGCTACCTTTAACATTGAATTAATTTTTTCATCTTTTTCAATTGGTATAAGATTAATAATAGGTAAACCTTTAGATTGTCTACTATAAAGTGGTACTTCATATCCTTTTAAACGATATACTTTACCTTTATTAGTAAAAATCATTAAATAATCGTGAGTTGTCATTGAAAGAATTCTATCTACATAATCTTCTTCATTAGTAGCCATTCCTTTAACACCCACACCACCTCTATTTTGTAATTTATAATTCTCATTTAAAGTACGTTTAATATAACCATTATTAGTTAGTGTGACTACAATATCTTCAACAGGAATCAATGATTCATCATCAATATAATCAATTGCCGTCATATCTATACTTGTTCTTCTTTCATCACTATATTTTCTCTTAATTTCTAACATTTCTTCTTTAATAATATTCATTACCTTATCGTTAGAAGCAAGAATAGATTTCAATTCAGCAATTTCTTCAAGTAAATTATTTAATTCATTTTCTATTTTATCTCTTTCTAATCCTGTTAATCTTCTAAGACGCATATCCAAAATGTTTTTAGCTTGTATCTCTGACAAACCAAAATTACTCATTAATTTTTCTTGAGCTTCTTCATCAGAATTAGAACCTCTAATAATACTTACTACTTCATCTATATTGTCAAGAGCTATTTTTAATCCTTCCAATATATGAACTCTAGCTTCATCTTGTTCTAAATCATACTTAGTTCTTCTAATGATTACTTCTCTTTGATGATCTATATATTTAGATATAATATCTTTAAGACCTAAAGTTCTAGGAGTACCATTATCAATAACAAGTAATATAATACCATAATTAGTTTGAAAATTAGTATGCTTATATAAATTATTTAATACAACCTGTGCGTTAGCATCCCTTTTTAGCGTAATAGTAATCTTTACGCCATTTTTTAAATCTGTATGATAATCAGATATTCCATCAATTACCTTATTATGAACCAGTTCTGCTACCTTATTTTTTAATTCTAAAGTATTAACTCCATAAGGAACTTCCGTAATTATTATTTCGCTATGATTTCCTTTTTCAACAATTTCAGCTCTACTTCTAATAGTAATACTGCCTCTACCTGTTTCATAAGCTTTTCTGATACCTGAATTTCCTAATATAATTCCACCAGTAGGAAAATCTGGACCCTTTATATATTCCATTAATCCCATTGTGTCAATTTCAGGATTATCAATATAAGCAACACAACCATCTATTACTTCTCCTAAATTATGTGGTGGGATATTTGTTGCCATACCAACAGCAATTCCCATTGAACCATTAACTAATACATTAGGAAATCTTGAAGGAAGAACAACAGGTTCAGGAGATGTTTCATCAAAATTTGGTTTCATGTCAACTGTCTTTTTCTTAATATCTTTAAGCATCTCAAGTGAAATTTTTGCTAATCTTGCTTCTGTATAACGATAAGCAGCTGCTCCATCACCTTCAATATTACCAAAATTTCCATGCCCATCAACCATCATATATCTTTGATTAAAATCTTGAGCCATTCTAACCATCGCTTCATATATAGAAGAATCACCATGTGGATGATAATGTCCCATAACATATCCAACTGTTGTCGCTGACTTTTTATGTGGCTTGTCAGGTGTATTACCTTCTTCAAACATTGACCATAAAATACGTCGATGAACTGGTTTTAATCCATCTCTCAAATCTGGAATAGCACGAGATGTAATAACACTCATTGAATAATCTAAAAAGGAATCAGATATTTCTTTTACAATATCATTATGTGCTTGACTATCTCTTTCATGAAATGTTCCACCAAATTCACTTGTTTCTTCATTTACACTATTTTTCTCTTCATTATCCATAAATTACACCTCCTATACATCTAAATTTTTAACATTAATTGCATTTTCTTCAATAAAATTTCTTCTAGGTTCTACTTCTTCACCCATAAGTTTAGAAAACATTGCATCTGCTGCAACACAATCATCTACCGTAATTTTTCTTAATACACGTTTTTCTATATCCATAGTTGTTTCATTAAGTTCATCTGCATCCATCTCTCCTAAACCTTTCATACGAGCTATTTCCGCACGATTTCTAACTGTTTCAGAAAGTGATGCTAAATACTCTTCTTTTTCTTTTTCATCAAGAACATATTTTCTAGTTTTTCCATGCATTATTCTGAATAATGGTGGTTGTGCAGCATAAACGTGTCCAGCTTCAACAATTGGTCTAAAAAATCTATAGAATAAAGTAAGAAGCAAAACACGAATATGTGAACCATCAACATCAGCATCTGTCATTATTATAATCTTATCATATCTTAATTTATCAAGATTAAATTCATTACCAATTCCTGTACCAAATGCCGTAATAATAGTTCTAATTTCTTCATTTCCTAAAGCTTTATCCAATCTAGCTTTTTCTACATTTAAAATTTTACCACGTAATGGAAGAATAGCTTGAGTCATAGCATCTCTACCCTTTTTAGCAGATCCACCTGCTGAATCCCCTTCGACTATAAATATTTCTGATACTTTAGGATCTTTACTCTTACAATCCGATAGTTTACCAAAGAAATTAGTAGTAGCTAAATCACTTTTTCGTGTTATTTCCCTTGCTTTTTTAGCAGCATTTCGCGCTCTACAAGCAAGTTGAGCCTTTTCAACAATAATCTTTGCTTCATCTGGATTTTCTAGTAAAAACTTTTCAAATCCTTCACTAAATACACTATCTGCAAGCTTTCTAACTTCACTATTACCTAATCTACCTTTCGTTTGTCCTTCAAATTGTGGATTAGGATGCTTACAAGATACAATCATTGTAAGACCTTCTTTAACATCATCGCCTGTTAAAGATTCATCTTTTTCTTTAATTATCCCTGCTTTTTTACCATAACTATTAATTACACGTGTTAAAGCTCTTTTCACACCATCTTCATGTGTTCCCCCATCATGTGTATTAATGTTATTAACAAATGAATAAATATTATCATTATAACCATTTGTATATTGTAAAGCAACTTCAAACATTACTCCAGCTTCTTCACCTTCTAAATGAATAATATTCTCATGGATAGGTGTTTTTTCTTGATTTATAAATTTAACATATTCTGAAATACCACCTTCATAAACGAAAGTTTCTCCAGTTGTATCTTCTAGATCTCTATCATCTCTTAAGGTAATTCTAAGTCCTTTATTAAGAAAAGCCAATTCTCTAATTCTTACCTTTAACGTATTATAATCATATATATCTGTATCAAAAATATCAGCATCAGGTTTAAAGGTTACACTAGTTCCAGTTCTATTAGTATCACAATCACCAATTATTTTTAAAGGTTCAGATGTGTGTCCACCATTTTCAAATCGAATAAAATTAACTTTACCATTTTTATAAACAGTAACTTCTACCCAACTAGATAGTGCATTCACTACACTCGCACCAACGCCATGTAAACCACCAGAAACCTTATAACCACCACCACCAAACTTTCCACCAGCATGAAGTACTGTATATACTGTCTCAACTGTACTCTTTTTTGTTTTAGGATGAATATCAACAGGTATTCCACGACCATCATCTTTAACTGTTATAGAATTATCCTTATTAATAATTACTTCAATATTATTACAATATCCAGCTAAAGACTCATCAATAGCATTATCAACAATTTCCCATACTAAGTGGTGCAAACCCTTAACATCTGTTGTACCAATATACATCCCTGGTCTTTTTCTAACAGCTTCTAATCCTTCTAATACTTGAATGTCCGATGCATCATAATGTTCATTCATTTTATCACCTCTCTAGTTATCTTTCCATTATGTATCTTAAAAATTTTTGAACTTTCTAAAGTTTTGTCATCTATATTGTTTAAATCAGTTGTTGTAATAATTGTCTGTATATCTTTCTTTATATATTTAATTAAATTATTCTTCTTTTCATTATCTATTTCACTAAAAATATCATCTAATAGAAGTATTGGTGTATTATGTTTATAATTTCTAAATATTTCAATTTCCGATAACTTTAATGTTAATACAGCCACCCTTTGTTGTCCTTGAGAACCATATAACTTAATATTTAAATCATCTAAATAAAATTCAAAATCGTCTTTATGTGGTCCAATCGAAGTAGCAGCAAGTCTTAAATCTATATCATACTTATCTTGATATTTTTTAAATATTTTTTCCTTTAAATTAGTACTATTTAAATCAATATCACAGCTACACCTATATACAATTCTAAATCCAGCTAATTTCATTATATCTTTATAAATTTTATTACAATACAAATTTATCTTATCAATAAATTTCTTACGCATTTTATAGATAATAATACTTTTATCAATTAATATTGAAGTTAAAGTATCTAAGTAAACTTTATCTAATTTTTTTCCTTTAATAATTTTTTTAAAATAATCATTTCTCATTTTAAGTAACTTTTTATAATCATTGTTTACAATATAATAATCACTATAAAGTTGTGATATTTCAGTATCTAAAAACTTTCTTCTAATTTGTGGGGATGATTTAATAATATCTAAATCATCTGGTGTAAAAATGATTATATTCATAGATGAAATATAATCACTAACCTTCTTGATAACATCACTATCTTTTTTTAAGATCTTTTTAACATCATCAGCATATACTTCTAAATCAGTATAAAATTTATCTTTTTTTAATTTGCCTTTAATAAAGAAATAATTACTATTTTGATTTATTAAACTTATCTCATTAATATTACGATGGGACTTAGTAATACCTAATACATAAATGCTCTCAAGTAAATTTGTTTTACCTTGAGCATTTTCTCCATAAATAATATTAATTCCTTTATTAAAGGAAACTGTTAGCTTATTATAATTTCTAAAATTAGTTAATTTAATGTTTTTCAAATACATAATACATTCACACTCGTTATTTTAAACCATTATTAAAAGAATTACATATATCTTAGTACTCCCATACCCCATTTACATTATACCACATTTTTACCCTAAAAAAAAGGAAAAATAATTAATTTTCCTTTAATAAAGTATCTTGCTTTTGTAGTTTTCTCTCATATAATTTTCCCAATAATAAATTAGCTCTACACAATTGATTATTTAATGAATAATATGACATACTCATACGTAATTTATGACCATTTTTAAACTCAATTACCGTATTATCAGGATATTTAACAATTTTCTTAATATTATTTAAAGATATCCAATAAGTTTGTTGTCCACGAGTAGAACTAGTAGGAAAAAAAATAATATTACGAGATTCTTCAATAATAATAGGAAATTTAGTTTTTATTCCAGCTAAACTCTTTGTTCCTTCACATCTACCTGCATAGGAACTACCATAATAATTACAATTATAATTAATAATTTTATTACTAGGCATATCTACTAAATACTCTGTCTCAGCTTCATATACCATCGACTTATCATTATCAATTGGAATAATTGCTTGAGTAGCTTCATTTATTTCATATTCCTTAAGCATACTACGCCCCCTTCCTTAAGTAACTGTTATAAACTACCTCCTTGTCGATATTTCACGTATTTTGTCATATATCCTAAAAATATATTAATAAATTATACAATTTATTAAAAAACACAAAAAAAGCATTAGATTTCTCTAATACTATTCTTCTTCTTTCATACCATCTTTTATTCCTTTACTTATACTTTGCGCAATAGAACCGGCTGCATTTGAAACAGTAGGTGTAATTTTTTCGATACCTTCCTGTGCAACCGGCATAACTTGTTGTGTAGTATATGCAGTAATTTCTCTTCGAAGAGCAATAAACATGATTATCCCACCAACAGCAGTTAATCCAAAACCAAATACATTCATAAAACCTCCAAGTGCAAATAAACCAATACTTCCAAATGCACCTTTTGCCATTTGTGAATTATTAATACTTCCAGTTTCAGCAGATTCAATTCCTGTAGTATAAGTATTACCAAAACCTGTGAAACCTAGAATTAAAATTATAAAGCTTATTACAAGTATTATAATTCCTAATACTAATACAATTTTTCCAACTATTATTACGATTTGATTATTTTTTTGATATCTTTCTTCACTTAAATATTCTTTATTATCCACACCACTATACTCATTTCATAAAATGAATATATCATAGCAAAGTATAGATGTAAATAATTTTGAAAACTATTTTATCCACATTTTACACACACTATACAAAAAGTATTAGATCTAAATAATAACTACATTTTATTTATAATTACTTCATTGATATATCCATCTTCATCATAATTAAAAACTACATTATATTCTTTATCACTATTAATAGTTTTATTAAGTTTATAAATTTTTTGAACATTATCATAACTTATATTATTAAATATTAAAGATATTTTATGATTACCACTAAGTTTATTATTAGTAACAATAATAGCAAGTAATTCCTTTAAATCATCACCATCTATAATTCCTTCATAATCTTCTAACTCTTCATTAATACCTTCTAATACAAATTTATCATATTCTGTTTTAATTTCATTAGTTATATTATTAATAATATGTTTATTCTTATTAACCCTATTAAATAATTTCATTCCAAAATAAACATAACCTACCATAATTATTATAGTTAATATACAACCTATTCCAATACTAACTCCTATAATAATCTTTTGAACATTCTTATTCATTTCTATCACCCAATATTAATATATCAAACAATTTCATTTTAGTAAACAAAAATCAATCACTTCTTCTTTCTTCTTTTAATATATTACTATTATTATTAATGTTCATAAATGTGCATAACTTTATTTTTTGTTAAAATATAAAGAAATTTTAAATGTTCAAAACTTTTTCTTTTCCACTTTTTATCCACACTAATTGACATTTTTCAACAAAAAAACATTCCTTAGAATGTTCTGATTGGTAAAATTAATTGCAATAGATTATCATTATCTACATTAGTTAAGATAATAGGTTTTATTTCTCCATTAAAACACATTTCAACATCTTCACTATTAAATGTTTTTATAGCTTCTAACATAAATTTAGAAGAAAATGATATCTTAATATCTATATCATTGTTTTTCTCAATATTTATTTTCTCTTCTACATTACCAATTTCAGGTATATTAGATGTAATTATAGCCATATCATCTTTAGTTTCAAAATTAATAATATTCTTTTCATCTTCATTAGTAAGTAATGATGCTCTATCAATCGCACTATATAAGTGATTTAAATTAACTTTAACCTTCATTTCAAATGTTTTAGGTATTAATTTATCTGTATCAGGATAATTACCATTTATTAATCTTGACATAACAATAATATTATCTAATTTAAAGATAACCTTGTTTGGAAATACGTGTAATTCTAAACTTTCATTATTATCTTTAATCATTTTAACAATTTCAATTAAATTCTTTGAAGGAATAACCATATCTAAATTTTTATCCACTTTCTTAGATAATTCAAACTTTTTTCTCGATAAACGATAAGAATCAGTAGAAGTGCATTCAAAATTAGTTCCTTTAATCTTAAAATTTACACCTGTTAAAATAGGACGAGATTCTTGGGTAGAAGTTGCAAATATTGTTTGACTAATAGCATTTTTAAAAACTCTATTGTCAATAACTATTGGATCATCAGTAAATTCTAAGTCAATATTTGGAAACTCCATTACATTATTACAATTTAATTTAAATGAAGAATTAGACGTTGTAATCATTAATTGATTATCAATAATTTCTTCAAAATTAATCACACTATTATCCAATTTTTTAACAATTTCAAATAAAAATCTACCAGCAACAACTATTTCTCCCAATTCATCTACACTAGTTAGTTCATTACTTGGTATAAATGATTTAATAGCAATTTCATTATCTGTACTTATTATATATAATCCTTCTTCTGTTAATTCAAATTTAAAACAATTAAGGATAGGTATTAAATTCTTATTAGATATTCCTTTAATTGCATGATTTAAGTGTTCTAACATTAATTGTTGTTTAATTTTAAATTTCATATTATTTCCTTCTTTCTTAATATATATTTATATTATTAGTGTTGATAAATGTGCATAAATATACTTATTGCTTATTTTACCACACTTTAATCATTGTTCAAAACTTTTTCTTTTCCACTTTTTATAAACATTATATTTTATCTACAATTTTTTGAATTTCTTTATTTAAAGCATCATCTTTTTCAATCATAGATTTTATCTTAGCAACAGAGTGCATAACAGTAGTATGATTTTTCCCACCAAATTCAGTCCCAATCTTAACTAAATTTTCATTTAAATATACTCTACATATATACATAGCTATTTGTCTTGGTACTGCTATTTTACTAAGCCTTTTCTTAGACTTAATATCATTCACACTTATATTATAATGACTACTAACTAATTGAATTACCTGATCAATATTATTTTTAGCAACAATAGTTTTTACAAAATAATCTTTTAAAGCTTCTACAGCTAAATCTAAAGTAATATCTGAACCATTCATCATAGTTGCATATGCTACCACTCTAGTTAAAGTACCTTCTAATTTTCTAACATCACTTGTACAATTACTAGCAATATATTCCTTAACATCTTCTGGAAAATTAATTTTTAATTCATGAGAATCTATTTTAGCATTAATAATATTCATTCTAAGATCAAAATCTGGAGGTAATATGTCTACTTGTAGTCCCCAGTTAAATCTTGTTTTAAGTCTTTCTTCCAGTCTTTTAATATCATCAGGTGATCTATCAGAAGATATTATAATTTGTTTTTCGTGATTATATAATTCATTAAATGTGTTGAAAAATTCTTGTTGTGCTGATACAGCGCCTACTAAATTGTGGATATCGTCAATAATTAATACATCTATATCTCTATATTTATTTTTAAAAGCTTTAGTAGCATCTAAGTTATTGTTATTATTATTCTTTCTACATATTTCGACAAAATCAGAAACAAAATTATCACAAGTTATGTATAAAACTTTTTTATTAGAGTTTTCCACAATATAATTACCAATAGCGTGCATTAAATGTGTTTTACCTAAACCACTAGGTCCATATATAAATAAAGGATTATACATCTTTCCTGGATGTTCAGCAACAGCAAGTGCCGATGTAGCAGCAAACTTATTACTCTTACCTATAATATAATTACTAAATGTATATCTATTATCTAAATTAGATTCAAAATGTTCTCTTGTAGGAACTCCAATTTCTCCAAAATCATTTAAAGTTAATTGAGTATTATCAACTTCATCTTCTAATACATATTCAAAATTAAAGTTTGTTCCTGTTACTTCCAAAAAAGTTTCAGCAATAATATCACTATAATTTTCTTTTAAATTTTTCTTATGTATATGATAAGGAACTAATACTTGTGCTACATTATTATCTAGACTAATTAACTTTGTATCACTAAACCATGTCTCATAGGCAATCTCATTTATCTTATCTTTTATTTTCTCTAAAAAACTTTTCCACACATTATCAAGATTCATATACATCACCTACTAACTTTTAAACACTATTATTTTACAATATTTTGTTCAAAAATAAAAGCAATTTTTTATATTTTACATAGATTTTTATACTTTTGAACACAAAATGTGCAAAAAAATTATTATAAACAATAATAAACATTTCTATAAAAAATGTGTAAATGTGCAAAACTTTAAAAATATAATACAAAAATAATCTATATAAATAGTAATGTATAATCAAATACTATTTATTTTATATGGATTTGCGCTCATAAAAAAAAATGTGTATAATATGCAATGTGAAGGGGAATTAATATGTTCAAAAATAATAATCATATATTAACTTATGAAATAGATATAAGTAATTTTAAAGATGCTATTTCTAAAATTATTCTTGATAAAGAAATCTTAGAAGAAATTTTAAATGAAATTAATTATTATGCTTTAAATAGTACAATAACTATTAAAGGTAAATTATTAACTAGTAGAATAACAAAAAATCATAATGAAGATTGTCTAATAATAATATTAGATAATAATACATTAACATGTTATTATACAAAAAAAGCAATAGGTAAAAGTACCAAAATAAAAAAGACAGCTACAAATACTATTGAAAAGACAGAAGTAATTAAATATAATAATCCTAAAAGAGTTCATAATTATTGTATAAATAAAGAAGTAACTACTTATAAACAAAGAAAAAAATATTATAAAAAAGTAATAAATTATGGATATAGTAAAGAAAAAAATAAATATTGGAACAATTACTATGAAAAACAACAATATTGGTATTTAAAAAATTATAAAATACAAGCACTCAAAGAAGATGAACAACAAGAAAAATATTATATAATAAAACCAATAAGTAAAAATAACAAATATCCTATTTATTATCCTATAAACAAAGATACATATGATAATTATGTAAATGGATTATTATCTGAAAATGAAATAACTAATATAGATAATATAATTCAAAATAAACAAAAACAATTGACAAAATAGTAAAAAATCTATATAATTTAAAAAGCAATGCGGAAAATTAAGATTCGGAGGTGTATTATAAATGAAAAGAACTTATCAACCAAATAATCGTCGTAAAAAGAAAAAATTAGGATTTATGGCAAGAATGAAGACAAATATTATTTCAAAAAGAAGAAAAAAAGGACGTAAGGTTTTATCAAAATAAATCACTGTTTTCAGTGATTTTTACTTTATGGAGGAAGTATGAAAAAAATCAATATAGTAAAAAAAACTCAAGATTTTACTAGAATAATAAAAACAAAGAAAGCATATGTATCTAATAGCTTTGTTATATATATAGAAAGAAAAAACCAACCAACATATCATTTTGGTATATCTGTTAGTAAAAAAATAGGTAATGCAGTCACACGAAATAAGTTAAAACGCCAAATCAAAAGTATTATCGATAAAAAAGACTACCAAAATAACTTTAATTGTATTATAATATTAAGGAAAGGCATTTTATCTAAGTCTTTTAAGCAAAAAGAAATAGAACTATATAAAGAATTAGATAAACTTAATATATATAAGGAGGATTAAATTAATATGTCAAGAAACAAAAAAATAATATTAATAATAACTATTTTATTAGTACTAACAGGATGTACCAAACAACTAAAAGATGTTAATGGTAAAATTGTTAAAAACACAAAAACAGGACAAACATTACCAGCAAATATTCTATGTCAACCAACAGATAAGGATATTATCAAACTATATGATAAAAACAAAGAAGAATATATTGCAAAATTAGAAAAACAATTAAAACGTAAAAAAATAACAAAAAGTGAATATAAAACTAAACTAGCAAGTGTAACTGATATTAAAACTTTACCAACTTGTAAAAAATTTACTCCTGCATCTGGTGGATATGAAGGAGTATGGACAACTCTTTTTGTAAAACCATTAACTTGGTTAATTATCCAAATTGGAAGTTTAGTTAGAAACTATGGTGTAGCAGTAATAATAATTACCTTACTTATTCGTCTAGCTTTATATCCTATTACTAAGAAAAGTGCTAAACAATCAGAATTAATGAAAAAAGCTCAGCCAGAATTAGCTAAGATTGAGAAAAAGTATAAAGATAAAAATGATCAACAATCAATGCAAATGAAATCACAAGAAATGCTAGCTGCATATAAAAAATACGGTATAAATCCAGCATCTGGATGTATATTTGGATTTATTCAAATCCCACTTTTTATAGCTTTCTATGAATCATTATACCGTCTACCTGTATTATTTGAAGATAAGTTCTTAATATATAAAATGGCAGTAACTCCATCATCTGCAGCTCATCTAGGAAATTATTTATATTTAATACTTCCTGTTTTAGTACTCGTTGTAACTTACTTCTCATTTAAATTAAATAGTAATGCAACTATGAATCAAGATCAAGCTAAACAGATGAAAATGATGATGTATATAATGATGTTCGTTATAACTATTACGTCTTTCCAAATGTCAACAGCTATCATTATATACTGGATAACTAACAGTGCTTTTACCATTGTTCAAAATTTAATAGTTAAAAGGAGTATGAAAAAATGATTAATGTATATAATTTTACTGGTCAAGATGAAGAAAAATGTCGAATGGAAGCATATGAACAATTAGATGTATATGAAAATGAAATAATAACAAAAGTATATCAAGAAGAAGATTCATATAAAATGGATGTTGTTAAGAAAAGTGAAATAGAAGAATTTATTAGTAAATTCTTATCTGATATAACATCTAAAATGGGACTAAATGTTCGAATAAATATTTTTGAAGATGAAAACATATTTAATGTTAAAATGAATTCAAAAAATAACTCTATTTTAATTGGTAAAGAAGGAAGAACCTTAACATCACTTCAGTTATTAGTAAGACAAGCTATAAGAAATATAACAAAAATGAATATTAAAGTTAACTTAGATGTTTCAAATTATAAATCAAAACAAGAAAAAAACTTTGAACAAGAAATAAAAAAGATAATTAATGAAGTAATGACATCTAAAGTAGATACTACTTTAGACCCAATGAATTCATATCAAAGAAGAATAGTTCATACTGTTGCAAGTAATTATTATAATATTGAAACTGAAAGTATTGGTGAAGAACCAAACCGTAGAACTGTTATTAAATATGTAGAAAAATAATACTATTAATATAGTATTTTTCTATTATAAGGAGGAAAAAATGCAAGATACAATAGTAGCAATATCCACATCGTTAGGAGTAGGAGCTATTTCAATAATCAGAGTAAGTGGTTCTGAATCTATTGATATAGTTAATAAAATAACAAAACAAGATATAACAAAATATAAAACACATACCATTCATCACGATTACATCATAGATAAAGATAAAATAATTGATGAAGTATTAATATCAATCATGATTGCTCCTAAAACATTTACTAAAGAAGATATTATTGAGATAAATACTCATGGTGGAATTGCATCAACCAACAAAGTTTTAGAACTCTTAATCGAAAATGGTTGTCGCTTAGCTGAACCAGGAGAATTTACTAAAAGAGCATTTTTAAATGGAAGAATCGATTTAATTGAAGCTGAAGGTGTGATGGATGTTATAAATTCCAAAACTGATAAAGCCCTATCTTTAGCTATGAATGAATTGAAAGGAGAATCATCCAAACTTATTAAAGATTTAAGACAAAAAATAATAAAAATACTTGCTAATATTGAAGTAAATATTGATTATCCAGAATATGAAGATATAAAAGAATTAACTAACAAAGATATTCTTCCTTCAATAAATGAAATAGAATGTGATATTAAGAATATCATAAATAATTCTAAAGATGCATCCATCATCAAAGATGGTATCAAAACAGTAATTATTGGAAAACCAAATGTTGGAAAAAGTAGTCTTTTAAATAGATTAATAAATGAAGAAAAAGCTATTGTAACTAATATACCAGGTACTACAAGAGATATTGTTGAAGGAGAAGTATATATAGATGGTATAAAACTAAATATTATTGATACCGCAGGAATAAGAAAAACAACTGATGTAATTGAAAACATAGGTGTATCTAAAAGTTTAGAATTAATTGAAAGTGCGGAACTAATAATATTTGTTTTAAATAATAATGAATTATTAACTAAAGAAGAACAAGATTTACTTGAAAGAATAAAATATAAAAATTACATTATAGTTATTAATAAAACAGATCTTGAATCTAACTTACATATTAAAGATCAAAATATTGTTCGTATATCAGCATTAAACAATATAGGTATCAATAATTTAAAACAAAAAATAAAACAATTATTTAATCTAGAAAAATTTGAAAGTAAAGATATAACATACATTAGTAGTTCAAGAAGTATTGGAATTTTAAAAGAAACATTATCATTAATTAATGACGTAAGAACAGCAATATCCAATGATATGCCCATTGATATGATTGAAATAGATATTAAAACAATTTGGAATAAATTAGGAGAAATAATTGGAGAAACATATCAGGATGAATTAATAGATCAACTATTTAGTCAATTTTGCTTAGGAAAGTAGGTGAAACATGAAATATGAAATAATAGTAGTAGGAGGCGGACACGCTGGATGTGAAGCAGCATTATCAACTTCAAGAATTGGTCATAAAACATTGCTCATAACAGGCAATATTAAAAACATTGCAGATATGCCATGTAATCCATCCATTGGTGGAAGTGCTAAAGGTATTGTTGTAAGAGAAATAGATGCCTTAGGTGGAGAAATGGGACGAAATGCAGACAAATCTTTACTACAAATAAAAATGTTAAATAGTGCTAAAGGTCCTGCTGTAAGATCATTACGTGCTCAAGCTGATAAAATAACATATCCAAAAGAAATGTTAAAAACTCTAAAAAATGAGTCAAACCTTACTATCAAAGAAGGTATTGTTGAAGATTTAATAATAGAAAATAAAACTATTAAGGGTATTATTTTAGATAATAAAGAAAAAATATATTCTGATATTGTTATTCTTACTACTGGAACCTATTTAAAAGCAGATATTTTAATAGGAGATACGAGAAGAAGAGAAGGTCCCCATGGTGAAAAACCATCCAATCATCTTTCTGATAAATTAAAAGAAAATGGGTTTACTATAAAAAGATTAAAAACCGGAACCCCACAACGTATTGATAAAAATACTATAGATTTTTCTCAATCATCAAAAGAAACAGGGGATCAAAAGTATCTTAGTTTTAGTTTTGATAATAAGTATTATTATGATATAGATAAACAAGTTCCTTGTCATTTAATATATACTACCAAAGAAACTCATCAAATAATAAAAGAAAATCTAAACAAATCAAGTATGTATGGAGGTTTAAATGATATTAAGGGAGTAGGTCCAAGATATTGTCCATCAATTGAGGATAAAATAGTTCGTTTTTCTGATAAAGAAAGACATCAATTGTTTTTAGAACCAGAAAGTATCTATTATGATGATGTATATATTCAAGGTTTTTCAACTAGCATGCCACCTCATATTCAAGATCAAATGGTCCACTCTCTTCCTGGACTAGAAAATGCTAAAATACTAAAGTATGGTTATGCTATTGAGTATGATGCTATAGATTCAAAACAATTAAATCAATCATTAGAAACTAAAATAATCACTAATCTATTTACCGCTGGACAAATAAATGGAACAAGTGGTTATGAAGAAGCAGCTGCTCAAGGTCTAATTGCAGGTATTAATGCATCATTAAAACTAGAAAAAAAAGAACCATTAATATTAAAAAGAAGTGAAGCTTATATTGGTGTATTAATTGATGACTTAGTTACCAAAGGAGTAATAGATCCATATCGTCTTTTAACATCACGTGCAGAATATCGTCTGTTATTAAGAACTGATAATGCTGATACTAGATTAACACAATATGGATATCAAGTAGGTCTCATAAAAAAAGAAAGATATAACAGTTTTAAAAATAAATTATTATCTATTAATAATCTAAAACAAGAACTTGATAATATAAAATTAACACCATCAAAAGAAACAAATAACTTTTTAACTAAATATAATAGTACACCTTTAAAAGATGGCATAACGTTATCTAATCTTTTAAAAAGACCAGAAATAAAAATAGAATATCTAAAATCATATCTCAATAATAACTATACAGATGAAGTATTAGAAAGTGTAGAAATATCAATTAAATATGATGGTTACATCACAAAAGCCTTAAAAGAAGCAAATAAGATGAATAATTTAGATAATAAAAAAATACCAAACGATATTAATTATGATAAAATTCACAATCTAGCAAGCGAAGCCAAACAAAAATTAAAAGAAATAAAACCAACATCCATTGGTCAAGCATCTAGAATAAGTGGAGTTAATCCTGTAGATATATCTTTAATAATGGTATACATAAAAAAGGAGTATTTTAATGAACAAAAATGAATTTATTAATGCCTTAAATAGTCTTAATATTAATCCAACCGATTATCAAATAGAACAATTAGAAAAGTACTATCAATTATTAATAGAATATAATAAGATAATGAATTTAACCGGTATTACCGATCATGACGAAGTTTATTTAAAACACTTCTATGATTCTCTAACACTAAACCAAATAATTGATCTAAGCAAAGAATATTCTTTATGTGATATAGGATCAGGGGCAGGTTTTCCAGGAATAGTATTAAAAATAATCTTCCCTAACCTAAAAATAACTCTCATAGATTCTTTAAACAAAAGAATAGATTTTTTAAATATTGTAATCAAAGAATTGAATTTAAAAAATATTAAAACCAAATCGGTAAGAGTTGAAGAATATGGTAAGATAAATCGTGAAAAATATGATCTAGTAACTGCTCGTGCCGTAGCACCACTATCAATTCTCATTGAATATGCTATACCTATTCTCAAAGTTAGCGGATACTTTATTCCTATGAAAGCTAATTTAGAAAAAAATTACCAAAACGCATTAAAAAAATTAAATGCCAAAGAAATAGCCAAAGAAGAATTTTATCTTCCAAAAGAAAATAGTAAAAGAACATTACTATTAATAAAAAAAGAAAAATTAACAAATAAAATATTTCCCAGAAATAACTCACAAATCAAAAAATTCCCATTATAAAGGCCAAATAGGTCTTTTTAATTATTTCCCAATTA
>CADBLY010000076.1 GCA_902795725.1 uncultured Erysipelotrichaceae bacterium | reverse complement strand
TGCTCCACAAGATGGACATTTAGCAGCTACTAATTTCATATTATCACCGTATAAATTATAACACATACAAACAAAAAAGTGTAGGTTAAGAACCTACACTAGAATATCTTTTCATTCCCAAATAAAACATTAAAATACAAGGTATTAAATAAATACCTACTAACAAAGGAGATAATCCATATAAAAAGTTATTATTATGCCCTAAAAAATAAAGTAATGGATAATAATTAACAAAAGCATATGGAATTATAAAAGTAAAAAATATAACAAAACCTTTAGAAAATACTCCTATTGGATATTGAGCCATATGTTTACCACCATCTGTAAAAACATTCCTAACTTCAAGGCCCTGTACTGTATAAAAACAATAAGCAGCAGATACCAAAAAAATTCCAAAGAAAATAATACAAGAAGATAACAACATAAGTAATAAAGCAATTATTTTCATAACAGTCCACTTAATTGCTAAATGTCTAAGTGCAATCACAAGAACTATTATTGCCTGAATTAATCTTGATAATTTTACAAAATCACCTTCACTATATGCTGACTGTAAAATTAAATTTTTAGGTCGAAGCAATAATCTATCAAATTCTCCTCTAATTATCAAATTATCAAATTGATCTATCCCTCTAGCAAAAACCTCATTGAAAGAAAAACCAAATTGAATAATTGAAAAACAAAGTAAAACTTCATATAATGTAAAACCTTTAATATTATCAAACTTAGTAAATAGAGCCAAAATAACAAAATAATATGTAAAAAAAACTAATATTTGAGAGAGAAAAGATAAAATGAAATTTGCTCGGTACTCCAATTCACTTTTTAAGTGCATACCGAGAGCATGAAAATACACTTTCACTTTATCCTCCTTGAACAACAACTCTTTTAATATTTTTTTGTAATAATAAACTTCCAATTAATACTAAAATTATAATCCAGAAAAACTGTAATATAATCCCTTCTATTCCATTATTAATGGAAATATTACCAACATAAATTCTAAAAGGTAAATCACTTATATATTGAAATGGTAAGTATTTTGAAATTATTTGTAAAAACTTAGGAAAAAATGGGATTGGAACAACTATTCCTGATAAAATATCGGCAATAGAAATAAATATATTAACTATTCCCCTCTCACTCATAGTCGTAAGCGCAATTATTGGATATAAAACTGTTAAAGCAACTACAAGTAATGATCCTAAACTTAATGAAATTAAAAACAAAAGAAAATGATTAAATGAATATGCCAAACCAAAATTATATGGTTCTGGTAAAAAAACAGTTACAAGTATTAAAGGTATAAATCTTAATAAAACATCAGATAATCTCCTACCAAGCATCTTAAAATACCACATAAAATATAAATTTTTAGGTCGAGTCAACTCATAAGAAATACCTCCATCACGTATTAAATTAAATAATTCTTTATCCCTTGTAAATTGATTGACTAATGCTAAAAAGGCTTGATTTAACCATAAATATGTAATTACTTGTGACAAGTCCATTGGAAGACTTTTGCCACCAGAATCATAAAAAGCTACATAGACCATAATATAAACAAATCCAAAAAAGAATTGTGTAGCAATACCAGCCCAAGCAGCTGCACGATATTGAAGACCACTAATAGATTTTAATTTAAAATATGTAAAATGAGCTTTCAAATTTTATAGTCCTGATAAAGTTTAACTATTATATTATCAATACTTTCATGATCAATCTCAATATCTTCAATCTTAATCTTTTTAGATATTAAACCTAATAAATCTGAAATACTAGTAATTCTAGTATCAATTATTAGATCATATCCATCCTTATTCTTAGTTTTCTTAATTATTCCTTTATTTCTAATTGCTAATTTATCACTAGTTTTAATGAAAACATATTTTTCAGTTTCATATTTACTCTGTAACTTTTTCAAGCTCCCATCATATAAAACTTTTCCTTTACCAATTAGAATAATTCTTTTTGCGAGTGTAGTAATATCTGACATATCATGACTTGTTAAAATCACTGTAGTTTGCTTATCTTTATTAAGCTTTTTAACAAAATCGCGAACTAGTTGTTTAGAAACCGCATCTAACCCAATAGTAGGTTCATCAAGAAATAATATTTCAGGATTATGTAGTAAACTAGCTGCTATTTCACAGCGCATTCTCTGTCCTAGACTTAATTGTCTAACCGGAATGTTTATGATATCTTGAAGATTAAGTCTTTTAATTAAATCTTCCTTCGTAGCC
>CADBLY010000075.1 GCA_902795725.1 uncultured Erysipelotrichaceae bacterium | reverse complement strand
GTTTTATCTAAAATATATTTGACATATCTAAATCTCCTTTTAATCCTATTTAAAGTATAACATAAGTTTTAGCTTATGTCAAATTTTAACTACCCCAGTTGTCACCACCGTCAAATATAAAACCATCAAGCGCGCCGGTATCAAGATTTATAACAGCTGTTTTATTAGCACTAATTAATTTAATTAAATTTTTTCCAGAAGTGCTACCAATAACTACTGCAGAATCTGTATGGTTTGTTTCAATACCATTAATATTAATTCCAACCTAATTTTGTCTATAACTTACGGTAGGCTAAGAATTGTATAATAAGAATGTTTTTCCATAAGTAGTTTTTGTATCACCAATTTTACTCCAATAAACAATTCTAATATTATAAAATTGCCAAGTAGGTAAATTTGATAAATCTATATTAGAACCACTATATTGAGCTGTTCCATTAGTAATGCTGCCTAAACTTACCTAACTACTACTTAATTCACCTTGTGAAGTTAACCATTTAGTAGTAGTAGAAGAAAAATCAGAAGTGGTAGAAAACTAAATTCCATAATAAGCATTAGTAATATTATAATAATAATTATTTTCACTAATGATGCCTGCTCCATAATCAGTTTTTCCTTTTAAAGTTGGCAGTGTAAAAGAATATCCAAAAATTTTATCAGTTAAATCATAAGTAGGCTATTGCTAATCAAAATCAAGGCTTGTAAGCACACAATGTCTTTGAGAAATATATTCGACATTTTCTGCAATTATCGGTATTGTTTTTCCATCCTAAGTTGCCTTAATTCTAAAATAACAATACTATGAATTATCTATTTGACCAACTTCAAATGACTAATTTATATAAAACTCAATAGCAGAATTAGTTGTACGAGAAAGGTTTTCCTATTTAAAAGTAGAACCATAATCTTTCCAATCATTATCTGTTAAATTTTTTAAAGCAGTTTTGTCCATTGTTATATCAGAACGATAAATCTAAGGGGTGAAGGTTATATCAGAAGTACTATAAGTTTTTGCTTTTTTATTTTCAGTACCAATTTGGTATATTAAATTATCATTTTCTTTTATAATATACCCTTTTGTATCTATGTATGTCGCACCATCCATACTTAACTTTAAATCAGGTGTTTCACTAAAATTAAAAGTTAGACCCCATTTAGTATAATAATACGATATACCAAAAACATCGGTAAATTCAATACAAAAACCAACAGATTCATTGCCACTCCTTAAATATAAACCTAATTCATTAGTACTCCAATTATAAAGTCCAGATGTAGCATATGGGCCACCTCTTTTTGTTGTTATAGTTGTAACTCCCTGTGAAGTTTCTCTATTTGCTCCTACGATAGCAACCATTTTTCCATTAGCAGAAAGATAAATATTAGCATTTTCACCGTTACCAGAAAAATTATTACCACTGATATAATTTTTAAAAGTTATATTAAAATTACCGTCATCAGTAAAAGGTTTAATTTCTGTACTTCCACGAAAAGTTATATCATTTATACTAAAAACTCTGTTTGTGCTGCCTTCTGAAACTTTTGGTCCGCCAGTTCGAGTTATATTATAAGTTTTTGAATTAAATGCAGAAGTTCCTCCCCAAGCTGATTTTAAGGAAAGAGTTAAAGTATAAGTAGTCCACTCAGCAGTATTAGATATTACTAAAGGTATTTTTCCACTAGAAGAAAAAGACGTAGTATCATTTAATCTAACCTAGGCGTTGCCAGAAATTGTTGGTTCTACTGTAACAGAACTATCTACATAATTAACCTTAGTACTCATGTACTAATAAAAGCTTTTATGTAAAGAGCCATTTACATCAGATAAATTTAGAGTGTTCCAAATATCACTATTTAAAGATGGTGCCGGAGGAATAACACAATACCCTTCACTTATAATTTCGCTACTTTGTTCTCCTAATTTATCTGTAATTATACATCTTATTTTATAAGCTTTTCCCCAATCTCCATTGGTAGGATAAGAATAATTACATGAATTAGTGGTAGTAGTTGTAGAACCATAATCTTTCCAATCATTATTAAAAGTTGGAGTGGTAGCCCCACCACTATAATCATAAGTTCTAATATTCCAAGTATAACTCGCTACTCCACAAGTAGAAGTAACACCAGTTATAGTAGCTTTTCCTGCAGTATAATAATAATCTTTTAACCAGTTAGTAATTTGGTTAGAAGTATATTGACTTGTTCTTGCTAAAGTTAAATTTCCACCATCGGCAGATGGCTTTACATTTTTGGTAAAACTTTTGCTACTTACCGAACTAGGCTCACCTAGGGAATCTTTTGCCCAAAAATAATAAGTGCCTCCAGTATTAGTTGACCAAGAGGACCCTGTAATCGCGGTCGCCCCACTAATAGAATTTGTAGTATTTTGATAATAAGTTATAGCATGTCCGTCTGCATCACTTGAACTAAGAGAAAAAGTAGCCGTACCATTAGATTTTATATAATTAACATTGTTTAATATTGTAGTTCCACTCAAAGTAATAGTTGGCGCGGTTGGTAATGTGTTTCCTTTAACCTTATTGGTACTAGTTTCTCCGCTTGAAGGGCCATACCCAGGAATAGTTGGTATAGCCTTAACAATAGCAGAATAAGAGGTGCCTCTTCCTAAATTTAAATTTGAAAAATCATAATAAGTATTAGTTGTTGTCCTAGTTGTTCCATTTAATGTTACTTCATATTGTTTAATAGCATTATTAGTACCAGCTGTTCCAGCTGCCCAAGAAACTGTTATATTAGCATTTGGTGTAACAACAAGAGGACTAGTTGAGCTACTATTAAATTTAATACTACTTGCAGTGGGATTTGAAACGTTACTATAACCTGCTGTTATTGATAATGTTTCTGTATAATATCTAATCTAATTACTTACATCTTTGTTTAATTTTTCACCTGTAAACATGTAAGATTTTACGCCACCTGCGAGCCCCTAATTAGTTGCGCTTCCAGATAAAAATAATGCACAATTTGAAAAAGTTCTTGCTGCGTTATCAGTAATAGTCCAACTTTTACTAAAAGTTAATCCTGATTTAGGAATTGAGTTTTTATTAAGCGGACGAGTCACTATCTTCTATCCATCACCAAAACGAGTCCCTCTATTAGTAGGCGCGCCTGTACCTGTTGTATTTGCAGGAGACACATTATAACATAAATGAACATATAAATCAGAAGAGTCATTTTCTGATGAACCATTTCCGTAAATTGTACCTGAAGCAGTAATAACAATATTACTATTATTATTACTATCTCTTGCAATACTTAAAGTGTATTCACAATTTATAACACTACTTGTAGAAGCATAAATTTTTGCCATATTTTACTCCTTTTTATGACACATAAAGGTCATAACCTATTAAATTATTATCACTATCACTAACCTACTAATATTTCATTTTATCTCCAAAATGAACTTCTCTGTCTATATTAACTATTTGAGAAGATAAAGTAGTTTTATCTATTCCTTCATCATTTTTTATTAACATTTTAGAAATATTATTAAATTTTATTTCAAAATTTGTATTAAGAGATAAATCACTTATTTCTAAATCAGGAGATTCTCCTTTTTCCTATATACCTATTATTTTATCGTTTTTAATAGTTAAATAAAAAGAATCATTTGTCGATTTTGTGTTAAAAGTATCTCCGATAAAATCAATAACATTATTATTAATCTTTATAAATTTATTATCACCATTTGAACTAAAGCTACTATCATTAATTCTTAATAATTCCGTGTTTGATCTATCTGAAGCAAATATAATACCATTAGTTGTATCATGTATTGTTAATGCAGCAGCATCATTTTTGGTACCACCATATATATCAATCGCATATAACTTAGAAGCTGTTAATGTTGCTGCACTAATTGAAGCTTCAGTAATTATAGAACCTGTAAAGTAACCTTGCCTTGCATAAAATGAACCATCTTCAGTTACCTAAAAAGGTGAATCTTTTATATCATTATCTTTATTACTTTTTGCACCGGCCCAAAATACTATTCTTGACCGATCTTTATATGATACAGGTTTATCATCAAAAATATTAGCATGAACTCCATCTCTAGTATTAACACCCGCATACGTAGTTTCTGTTCCATCACTGTGTTTAACTTCTGTAACCAAACTACCAGTTAAATAGACATTTTCTCCATAAAGACCATAACCAGTAATATTATCTAAATTTAACTTAGTTAAATTACCTAATAATAAGTTTGGTCTCCCTCCATGAGAACCATATTGATCTACTCCAATAGCATCGATCATAGTTAATGCTTCTGGATATAACATTTTATTTTGATGACTTTGAGAATTTATACCAATCACTAAATTATTTGCATAAATTGGCAACTAAATATAATAAGTTTTATTTTCTAAAGGAGCTATATCTTCTGTTTGAAAATAACTAATTTCATAATAATTTATTCCTTCTTCAAAAACAGAGCCTTCAAATTTTATATAATTATTATTTTCATCTTTTATATAATATTCTTTTTCTAATTGTGGAGATTCATCCTAAGTTATTATATAAGTTTTTTCATAATAATTAATTTCTGGTTCAAAATTAGCACCATTAAACTATTCATATTTTACTTTTCCAGTTAAATCTGCTATCTGTAAAACCGTATAATTATGTTCAACATCAAAATTTCTATTTGTTTTTACAGTATATTTATGATAAAATTCATCAATTGTATAATAAGTTTTTCCTTCTATATAAGTTTCATCTTCTGTTTCAATATATCTATTAATTTTTTCATAATAAGTTACACCAACTTCAAAAGGCTAATCAGTGCCAATATACTCTATATACTCTTGACCATTTAATATATAATAAACTTTACCTAATACTGGAATTTCATCTTCTGTTTCGATATACTCATCAATCAATTCATAATAAGTTATTCCATCTTTAAAACTACCAATCTCAGCTTTATTATAAACGGGCCCTATTCCATTAATAATACCATATATTTCCTCTAAGCTATCTTCCTTAGAAGTAAATAAAGCTATAGTTCCTATATCCCAGGTAATAGGAGTTTTGGTTGTAAAAATATAACTATTTGCCTAACTCTCTAAAGTATCTATTTCAGAACTTTCTTTAAAAATCATTGCTCCGCCAACTGCTTGAACTTTACCAATTTCAAATATTGCAGTATGTAATGTACCAGTTATATCAACATCTTTAAAAACAGACCTGTCTGATGTAATGGTAACGTTGGGACCAGCGATTATTTTAGCATTAGGATCATCTAACTATATAGTTGAAGTCTAACCATCTACTTCAATAGAACCTAAGTTCATAACTCCGTTATCATAAATTTTTATATAGCCATTATTAACACTATTATTGCCCGCACTAATAAGTAAATGATCATGTTTTGTTGGTTCATAAATATAGGCATTACCTAATTTTAAATAATCATCAATTTCTGCCCCAATCCCTAATGTAATTTTATTAGCAATTATAGAACCATCAGCACCATTTAACTATATAGACTATTCTTCATCAGTGGATGTTAACTAATTATTTGCAATCTAAAAACCGCCAATAATACCGGAAGCCGCACTTATATCACCAGCAAAAGTACCTTCAGCTGCCTATAAAGTGCCAGAAAATATTCCTTTTTTAGCTTCAATAGAACCATCATTATACACTATAAAATTATTATTAGCATTTATAGACTAGTCTGCATATAATTCATAATATTCTTTACCCTATTCAAATTCAGAACCTTCAAATACTCCATAACTACCGTTTTCTTGAACATAATAATATGTCTTACCTTCCTACTTTTCCGTATCAATTGTACGAATATAAGAAGGCCCACTCATTAAAATAATACCATTATTTTCGTCTTTTAATGAATAAATAGATGTACTACCTATAGTAAAACCACCAATATTACCTATAGTAGCTTCTATTGCTCCGCTAAATCTACCAGTTGCAGCAGATATATCACCTGAAAAACTACCAGTGGCGGCCTATAATGTACCTGAAAAAATACCATTATTAAAAGTACCATTATTAGCAATTATAGAACCATTATCATACATAATAAAATTATTATTAGCATTAAATACTTGCCCTACTTGCTCATAATAAGTCTTATTTACATTAGGTATAGTATCTGAAGTTACATTATAAGTATTAGTGCTTTCATCATATTCATAGTATGTTTTTCCCGTTATAAAAGAATCCCCAACTGCAACTTCATCATATCCATAAACATAAGGATTATTAGGTAAATTACCAATAGCAATATTATTATTATTTAAATTACCAATATATAAAGCGTCTTTAAGCCAAAGATTCCCATTACTATCACTTTCCATAACAGGAACTGCAACAATCTACCCATTCCTTTCTTCAGGTTTAGAAATTCTAATCCCATAAACATTTGGATCACCACTACTTCCCTAACCACGAAGCTTACCTATTTTTACACGATTAATATTTTCTTCATCCCAAACACTAATATCATCTTCAGAAGTAATCGTTACGGCGCCGGTATCAGTCCTAAGCTTAAATCCCCTCCAAGTAACAGCAAAATTCGCATTTTTCCAAACATCACCCTCAGATTCAGGTTTATATTCCGCACCTTCTACCCCAACATTCTAAATTCCATAAAGACCATATCTATCAAATCTTACAAAAGTATTGCTATTAACATTTATATTGCCACTCTAATCAGTTTCGTAGTAATAAGCATTTATACCATATTTATTCCAAGTAAAAGTCTTATAACTTCCACTAAGTATCTAAATATTATCAACATTAATACTACCCGCAGTTAAATTCTGTGTCGAAATTCCAGCACCACTTACGCCAACAGTCCAAGTAACACCACCATCATCAGAAATCTGAAGGCCGGCACTACTAAGTCTAACCATATGTTGCGGATTTGTTGTATCAACTGCTGTAATACCTGTTGTATTAATAACAACTGAATCATCTGTCGCGCGCCAAGCCAACTGTTCATTATATGCAAGTGACTTTTCAAGCGTCCAAGAGTTGATTTCTCCTGTAGGCTCAACTATTGAAGCCGCACGATTATACGCGCCAGACGCATATTGGAGTGATTGAGTTGTAGCGGTTATACGTTGGAACAAGTCCTCAAACTATGTCTTATAGTTTTGAACCGTTATTGTATCTTGCTCAGGTGAATCAAATACCGAAGTTATCTCTGAAATAATTACCTATTCTTTATATGGAGTTATTCTATCATTTAAATAACCAAAGAACTCGGTATCTTCGATATAGGCCTTATCACCAACATTAAAAATTTTATTTTTAAACTCGTCAAGCGCACTCAAACGTAAAACATTTATATTATATTGAATCTGTGGGCGCGAGCTTGTATAAGCAACGCTTTCAGCGTCAAGATAATAAAGGTTATCATCATAATAATCTTCTGAAATCCATGAACCTTCCTATATAAAGCGTGCATATTTTTTATAAAACTTTTCGTCGAGTTTTTTTATGTTTTCTTCTATTGTTTTTTGTTCAATTTCTTTTGCTTCTATATCATTATTTAAATTTGTTACCTAGGCATCTATCTAGTTCTTAGTTTCTTGATATTTAGGTAATTCAGTATTTAATCTAGTTAAAGTATCCCAAAGTGTCTAAACTGCCTAATAATCTTTATGATTTTTAACATAGTTATAAACTTTTGTTTTGTTAAAAGTTCCTGTTAAACCAGCATACCCCATTAAACGGGTCTAAACAGAATTAATTTCTTTTGTGGTAGAATCACAAAGTTTTGTATAATTATCTAAAGCAGAGTTATATCTATCTAACTAAGCCTTTAAATCAACAATTTTATCTGTTATCTAATCATATTGTGTATTAAACTATCTTAACCAGTAATAATATCCAATACCATTACCACTATTGCTTGAATCATATAAATCGCGGTTTATCTCTCCGCTATTTAACATTCCCTAATTTATATAATACCCAAAATCAAGTATAAAATTTGCTTTTGAATAATTTTCACTAGAGCGCGCAATTGTACAGAAACCATCTTCTGCAAATTCATTTGAGTTAGGACTAACAATGACTTTTGTAGCGATCTAATCTGAATTAATAGTACGGCTTATCGTGTTAAGGTCAATTCCATAAACAAAACTTAAACCGGTATTATCACCAATTTCTTCTACAAAAGTTACTTCTTTATGCGGCACACCGTTATAATATTTGAGTTCACCAGTTTCAGTGTTATGCTCAATATAAAATTTTGCCCAGCACTCAAAAGTTTCAGCTATTGTCTAAATCCAATTAAATCTATTTGAGTTCTTACCAGTGATACTACGAATTTTTTCACCAACTTTATTACCTTCGGGATAATCTGGAATATAATTTAAGTCAGGTGTATCACTATAATCAGAAAATACCACATCTTCTTCTGAAGATGCTGTTAAATATTGCTCAGCAAAATAACGCCATTCTGTTTTTACAACACCATCAACATTATATTCTGAAGGAATTAAAAGTTTTCCAGAAGCATCAGTAATATAGTCAAAAAATTGTATTTCTTCTATCCAAAGATGAGTAATAGAAGATGTCTAATTGCTATATTTAAATCTTAAAGTAACTGGAGTGTTACTAATTAAATCGTTATAAGCACAAGAAGAAGTTACTTTGAGTATATAACGAACCCAACCAGTGTAATTACCAAGCTCATCTGTTTCTACTATAGTAGAATCAACATTAATATAATTAGTCCCTCCATCATTAGTTGATGAAATACGTATATCATTTATCCCACCAGTAAAATAACTATCCGGTGCAGTGTTATTACCATATTTAGCCTTAATTCTTAAAACTAATTTTTCACCTTTAGTAAGACCGTTTTTAAATCTACCATATCTATAATCATAAAGAGTAGAATTCTAAACCCAGCTGCCTTTTGGAATAATTAAATAACTAGTTACATTTTCCGCGCCGGTTGAATAAGGAGGATACACGTTCCAATTCGCACCAGTCCACCCCTAAGTACTAGTAAAAGCACGCCCATTAACAATATAATCAGTTACAAGAGTTGGGTCCATATATGAAGTGGTTTCATAACCATAATAGGTATCGCCACCCTTTTTATACTTTAAAACATATCTATCTAATGGGGGACAAAACGCAGTTTCTTGTGATTTAACCAAACGCTTCGCACGATAGTTGTTAGAAACTTGACCTGGCGTAAAAGCAATAGTAGCTGTTCCTAAAACAGAATCATTCGTAATTGTCGCAGTATCTTCATTCCAGGAAGCAACTGCGCTCTTACATTCACCATTGATAACAAGCATTGAAGTGCCATCACGCACGTATTCATTATCAGAAGAATCATCGTACCAATACTAAAAATCAGTTGCGTGATTTTGTACTACAGAATAGAATACTAAAATCCTCTTTCCATTTACAGTAACGTCATAAACTGGTTCTTCTCTATATTGCTTAATTGGGGCCTATCCTTTTGGAACAACCCAATCAGTTCCATCAAGCACCGTCTACGCAAGTTCCTGCGCAGTTCCCATATTGTTGCCTAGTTCGTTATCAAACTCAAGATTAAAACCATTCTTACTTAACTCATTAATAAACTAATCCTAACAAGTATAAGTAACTGACTTTCCACTTGAGTCTTCATTAATATTTTTTATAACAAAATCGTACCAATCACCCTTCCATTTAACCTTAACCTTTCTCTCATTAACAAGCAATTTCTAAAAAGGATTATCTTTTCTCTCACCTGTTATCGTATCAATATAGGTATAAAACATCTTAAACGAAAAAGTATTAGTACCATTAACATTCTATGTAAGTCTTGGTTCTACGGCGCGCCACTATGCAGTCATCGAATCAGAACCAATTACACCAATTTTTTCTTCCTCATAATGAGCAGGAATCTTATTATTCCCACTACCAGAAGCCGCGACTGGCACGTCTTCCCAAAGGCTTATTTCATAAGCATCTTTGAATTGTTCCATAAGCCCCTCCTTTTAACTCAATAATATAAATAATCATATT
>CADBLY010000074.1 GCA_902795725.1 uncultured Erysipelotrichaceae bacterium | reverse complement strand
TTTTATACTTGTTTTAGTAGAAATCCATTTAAAACAAAGTAAATCCTGCAATTCATTGATTCGTGTCATTGTATAACATTGACTTCACTTGTTGTTAATGGAGTATCTTTTAAAGCTACTACATAATCTTGACTAACTCCGCTATCAGCAATTATATGATAACTATCTCCATTTAATGTAAATGAATCTCCTACACTATATGCTGCATATGTTTTTACATATGGGGTAGTTCCATCAAAATACTCTTTAGCAACCATATTTAACTTAAAATATATTATTCCGAGTAATATAAGCGTTAATTGATTTAATTTGAATTATTATAATCCTATAACTTTTAAAAAATAAGTTGTATTCAAGATGTAATATAGTAAATAAATGAAAAGGCACTGATTAATAAAGATAAATTGATATAATTGTATTAATAGATATAGGTTGAATGGCATTTATTTTTTATTAAACTGCTCCCCACATTTAATAAAAATCAAAAAAAGAAACTGTTTCATATTATTCATCAGTTCTTTTTTTTATTATATTAATAATAACTTTTTTTACCTTTAACTAAATATATAATAAATGCTCCTAATGCAGCTAAAAATGCAATTGAACCACCAATTATATAGAAAATTAAATATGACATTGGTTTAACTTTTTGATAATAAACTGTATAATCTTTAGCTTTTATACTTTTATCTTCAGATTCTAAATTCCAAAGTTGATCTTGAAGTTCTTGTTTTTCTCTTAAACATTGATTTTTATTAACAAACCAATTATCACTTCCTGTTACAATGGAATCACATTCTAAAGCTTTTTCATTAAATTTAGTTTTAATTGCATTATATTCTGTTTCAATTTGAGCTAATCTTTCGTTAGCTGCCTTAACTGCAGTTTCTGATTGTTTATATGCATTATTATATCTTTCTTTATTAACTCTTTTAGAATCTAATTGTTTAAAAAGACCAACCCCACCAAAAAGTAAACCAATACCTACACCTACTATTAAAATTAATAATGGTAAAGGTAATTTCTTCTTAGTTTCCATTCCTTACTCCTTTCTTACACCAAATATAACATATAATATAATAAATGTAAATATGTATTTTTTTAAATTGTTCATTATTTACACTTACTATACAAAAAAAGCATTAGATTTTTCTAATACTCACATATTTGAAATAGTAACTTGATTTATATATCCATCACTATCATAACCAAAAACTACACTATAATTAGTAAAATTATCTATCTTTGATTCTATTGAAATAATAGAAGCACTATCAGATGATTTAACATCATCATAAATAACAGTAATTAAATGATTAGAATTTTTTCCATTACTAGAAACTACATTGTTTAATAATGAATTAACTTTAACCCCTACTTGTTGACCTTCATAATGACTAAACGGATTGTTAAATTTAGTTATTTCAAATTCTCTTGCTTTATCACTAATATCATTAAATTGCTCTTTTGATTTTTCTTCAACATTATTAATAATACCATTAGCTTTTTTATTTATGCTATGAAATCCGAAAAAAGCAAACACAAAAACTCCAATAACGATAAGGAATATTATACAAAACACAACTAAATAAACAATAATTCCACCTTTTATATATTTTTTAGCCTTATTTTTATCGTATTGAATGGTTTCCTCCACATATTTTTCATTTTCTGGAATATACTTTTCATCTATTCCAACATAATCACTATTCTTTTTCATTATTTCCATCCTCATTATTCTACTACAACAGCTGTTCCTGTTGCTGTTACTATGATCATAGATGCTCTATCATTACCAGTACTAATAGTTTCTACATCAACTTTAACACCTATAAGTGCATTAGCACCAACTTTTTTTGCTCGTTCCATCATTTCACTTATGGCATCAGCACGTGCATCACTTATTTCTCCTTCATATTCCTTTGCTCTACCACCAGTAAAATTGGTAATACTAGCTGTAAAGTCATGAACAACATTCATACCACTAACAACCTCGCCAAATACAATCCCACGATACTCTTTAATTGTCTTTCCATCTATGGAAGAAGTAGTTACAATTAACATATAACTCACCAACCTTTCACGTATAAATTTTATCACAAAATATAAAATTTGTAAATAACATTATTTTTTTAAATTTGCGTTTAAATTTATATTTAAAACCCAATACATTTATATATAATATTCAATAAAAAAATAAGTAAAATAAGAGGTAAATAAGTGGTAAACGATATTTTGAAAGTAAAAATCGTTGAAATATAAGGGATTTTAAACTAATGGCGTTGATCCATCATTGTTTACTTTTGCATTTCCATCGTGGGTATAAGTTAAGCTTATACCTAATCCACTTATAGCTACATCAGCTTGTGGTAGTAATGATGCATCATTGAAACTCTTATAAGTTAGTCTTAATAACATAGTTTTAGTTTCTTTTGATTTTAAAGTATCATTTTGGGATACGGTTGTACCATCAGAATATTTTAATGTATATTCTATTTGGCTTTTAACATTATTCTCATCATTTACTTCA
>CADBLY010000073.1 GCA_902795725.1 uncultured Erysipelotrichaceae bacterium | reverse complement strand
TCTAACCACACATCAACCACTTTTACCCTTCACTTATATTATACGAGAAAACTTTTCTATTTCCTTTTTTTTAAAGAGAATTTTTTTAAAAATTTTGAAGGTGTTTAAAATAAAATATCAGAAATTAAATATTCGAAAAAAAAGAAGTGTCAACTATTGTTGAACACAACTTTTATTATTTTACTAATTTCTTGATAATTTCATTATCTATTTTATATTCATTATATAACTCTTTACCATTTTTAAATATTATATGATAGCTATAATTTTTTATATGTATAGATACAATATCTTTTAATTCTCTTTTTTGATATATCTTTCGTGCTAAAGCTATATTATCTACTTCACTTAATAACTTGAGTGCATCTATTCTATAGATATAATTTAAATAATGATCAAAATTATCTGTTACAGTTATATCTATTTCATTTCTTTTATAAACAGCTTGTGGTACATCATATGATATATCAAATAGTCTTTGTAATGGTCGATTATCTCTTGATTTTATTAACATAGCAGGATATGAACCGAAATCTGTTGTAAAAACACTTCCATCATACACTTGACCAAAATAATTATTACTATACTTATCATAAGTATGAACAAATTCTTGCCAATCTTCATTATAAGTATCTAATGATCTATCAATTATATGTTCTGGAACTAAATCATAGTTTAAATCAAAATATGATGATTCTAATATTCCCGCTTTGTTGCACACTACATAATCAATAGGAAGTTGATCATTGGTTGTATTAGAAATTAACTTTTCACTTAATTGTTCCACACATTTTAAGATATTCTTATTTTTATCAATAATGTCCTTTGTAATATTAGTTTCTTTTTCATCTTTCGTCCTAATACTATTGATATAAACTACATTAGCATTTCTAAATATACTCATTCTTCCTTCAAATTTATCCTTATGATAAATCTTTAATACTCCACCATTTTTATTTATTACAGTGTAAATAACGAAATCATTATCATTACCATCTAATTTAAAGCAAGTATTAGTATCTATACCTGATACTAACAATCTAGGATCATCATTATTATATCTTGATATAGTAATATCTTCATATGTTGTATCAATATTATAAGGAATAGCAGATGACTTAATATTTGCGCCTCTAACAGAAATATCTAAAGCCTTATCAATTCGTCTTTCTATATCTTCCGTTTTATTACTTTGTAAAAACTGTCTATTATTAATTAATTTATATGTGTTTTTTTCACCTAACAAAGCAATCGTAAAATCATCTACAAAACTATATATACTTGTTTTCTTGATAATACAATCTATATCTTCATTTTTATCTATTTTAATCTTACCTATATTATTAATAATAGAATTTATATCGATATTAATGCCATATTTCATTTTAGCAAATATTAAACCCTGATCAAATAATATTTTTTTAAGATACTCTACTAATTCATTATTATATTTACTAACTACATCCTTATCTATTTTACTCAAAACATCACATAAAAATCTAATATCGAGATATAATTCTTCTTTTTTAATTTTATAATTATCATCATCAAATATTAATGGATATACTTTACTATTATCATCTAGTAATCTATTTCTTGATTTACTAGTTCTAACATAATATTCATTAATCATATTTTTTAAGCTTAAATATTTATTATAATTTAATTGTGTCAATTTAAGCTCTTTAAATTCTAAATCAGTTACTTCTTCCTTTATAAATTTAATATTACCATCAATCATACAAGTAGCTTTAGCTTCTTTATAAATAATTGATATTTCTTTTAATAAGTTTATTTGACTTTTTGTTAACTCTGATTCATAATCCTTAATACAATCAATATTTTCTAATAAATAAGCAACCATAAATGGATTAATCGTTTTAAAATTAGCATTTATAATTGACAAATAGTAATTATTTAAACGATGATATGCCTTTAATTCTTGTAATTTAATTAATTTATTATAGTAATTATCTAAACTATTATCTATTTCTAATAGTTTATAATTTAATTCATCTTTTCCATTAATAATATTATGAATAATAAACTTAATATCATCATTAGTTATTTCTATTCCAAACAAGTCCAAAGTTTTTACTTTAAAACTATTACTAATAATTTTATCATTAATAAATAGTTTTTTAAACAATTCTACATCAATACGTTCCAACTTAGTTTCTTGCTTTTTAGGTATAAAATCATCTTTAATTTTATCTAATTCTGTATTAATATAATTCTTTATAAAATAATCCTTAAAACGAATATTAAACATACGATCAAATTCTCTTATTTTTGTTCTAGCATCAGAAATTCTTATCTGATCATATGAATTTAATGCTGTTTTATATTCCTTTATTAAGTGAATTAATTCACTTGAACTCATAACTTCTTCAATATAAGCTATATTATCATGAAAAATTTCTAATACTTCTTTAACACTCTTTTTTTCAAGTTGTGAGCACAAATTTCTTGATAGTGATACAAGTAAACTATCTTTTTCTTTTCTAAGTTCATCATACTGTTTTTCAGCTTCTATCTTTAATAACTTTTTATATGTAGATATTTTAAATTTAGGTTTATTAATAAATATTTTATTAATGCTATCTATATCTTCTAAATTATATTTACACAACAAAGCATATATAATTTTAAAATAATCATTAGCTTTTAAATCATTTACACCATCCAAAAGATTTTGAATAATGTCAATATTCTTACCATCACTTTCAATAATTAATTCTAGTATTTTATCAATAATATTTGACATAATACCACCCCTTGGCCCATATACTAGCATATTTGTTAACATTTTGCAAATTAATAAAAAAAAGAAAAAGATACCGAAGTATCCTATTTATCTAATACAATAATATTCTCATTATTATATGCAAGTCCCATATCTTTTAATACATTATCTAAATTTTCATAAGACGTTAATTCATTAACTTGCATAGCTAAAGAATCATTTTTACTTTGCTGTTTATCAATTTTATAAGATAATTCTTCAATATCCATTTTTATATTACTTGTTGTTGCACCAACAAACACTTGAACACTAAAAGTTCCAATTAGAGCTAAAACACCTAAAGTATATAAAAATTTTTCTCCCTTAGTTAATTTTTTACTATTCTTTTTATTCTTTTTCATATTATCTTACCCTTTCAATGATTCTTAATTTTGCGCTTCTTGCACGATTATTCTTTTCTATTTCTTCCTTGCTAGGTTTAATGGTTTTAACCATTTTATACTTTGGTAAATACTTATCAGGTATAACTGGCATATCTTTTAATTCATTAGGTATATCACTAACACTTTTGAATATTTCTTTACAAGCCTTATCTTCTAATGAATGAAAAGTAATCACACAAATTCTACCACCTATTTTTAAAAGATCTAAAGCATCATATAAGCTTTTTTTAAAAACATTTATCTCATCATTAACTTCTATTCTAATTGCTTGAAAAGTTTTTCTTGCCGGATGTTTACCCCTTTTATATTTTTCTGGAACACTTTTCTTTATTACTTCAACTAATTCAAGCGTTGTATTAATAGGTCTACTCTTAACAATACATGATGCAATAGCATAAGCATACTTCTCTTCCCCATACTCTTTTAAAATGCATACTAACTTATCTAAAGGATAATTATTAACCACTTCATAAGCTGACAATCTTTGTTTTCTATCCATACGCATATCTAAAATTGCATCCTTATGGAAACTAAATCCCCTATCATCTTGATCTAACTGTGGACTAGAAACCCCTAAATCATATAATATGCCATCTGCTATAATATTTCTTTTAGATAACTCTTCTTTAATGTTAACAAAGTTACTACGTATTATTTCATAGTTTTTAGATATTTTACCTAATCTATCCATACTATATTTAATAGCATCACTATCTTGATCAAAAGCATATAAATAACCATTACTTATCTTTTTTAATATCTCACTGCTATGTCCACCATACCCAAGAGTACAATCAACAATAATACTATCATCCTTTAAATTAAGATATTCAATACATTCATCAAGCAATACTGAAGTATGCATATAACCCCCTATATACTAGCAAATAACTCATCTGCAATATCTGATAAATTAGCTTCATTAGTATCAATAAATTCTACCCAGCGTTCTTTACTCCATATTTCTAATCGCTCATCCACGCCTATAATAATACATTCCTTTTTTAAATCAGCATATTGAATTAAAGATACAGGAATATTTATTCTTCCTTGCTTATCATATTCACAATTAACCGCACCAGATAGAAATATTCTCATAAAGTGACGTCTATTCTTTGTGTCTGGTAATTCTTTATATTTATTAATAATATTATCCCACTCATTCTTAGGATAGATAAATAAACATCCATCTAATCCCCTAGTAACGATAAAATCATCTCCTAAGTTATCTCTAACTTTTGATGGAATTATAATTCTACCTTTACTGTCAATAGTATGATTATATTGACCCATAAACATAATTACCACCACTTTCCCCCACTATTTACCACTAGGTACCACTATTATACCCCTAATATTTACTTTTGTAAATAGTTTTTTTATATTTTTTTTAAAAAATACTACTATAAATGGATAACTTTACAGTATGACATAATATCTATAAAAGAAGTACGAAGAATCTTAAACTTTATCTTTATTTGCTTGTAAATTTATCCCATTCCAATTAAGGAGATCATTATTCATAAAATTAAAAACAGAGTATATCTAAAATTAGTTTTAACATGAGATAACCATATAAATAACTATTATAATTATAGAAAAATAAAAAGGATTATCTCCTGTAAATCACAGGCTACAATCCTATAACTAGAAACCATTGATAAACTATCCAACTTTTAGACATCACATTAATTTGATTATTATTTCATAAATACAATATTGAAAAAAGAGACTACCAAGAGCCTCCTCCACCGCCACCAGAGCCTCCTCCAGAAAATCCTCCGCCAGAGAAACCTCCACCACCAAAGGATCCTGAAGAATCAGTATTTGGTCTGGATGTCATTACCTGTTTCGCACTAACCATTGTATCATTCATAAAATGATTAAATGACGCATATGTAAATGGATCAGAACTAACATACCAATCAGGTGGTTGTACAGTAATAGATTCAAATTTTTTAATCCATTTATTAGATATTCCAAGTACATAAGTATATGGCAAAATATTATAGAAATAATTTGGTTCTTGTTCCACTAAAGCTTCTAATTTATCTTTTTCAGCTGTTTCTAAGAATGTTTTAAATCCCCTAACTTTTCCTAATATTTCTATACCATATGGTGTACGTTTAGGCATAATAGCTACAAATAATATCATAAGTCCAATACCTACAATACCAGCTACAAAGCCAAATAAACATACTCTACTATATTCCAAAGCATCAACAATATAAGATATACTTATATTTAAAAATCCCAAATAATCATATAATGGTTTTAAAACAATTATTAAACCTGTAAAAATAATCATTAAAACAATCAAAACAGACTTACCATATGTTTTTTCAAATAGTTTATCTTTATTTTTCTTTCTTGATATAGATATTACTCTATCAACAGTTTGATAGAATTCATTTTTTAAATCTTTTTCTTCTACACTATCACCAGCTTCAAACAAACCATTCATAAATCTTTTAAGTGCAGAATCTTTTCCATCATAATCTTTAATCTTAGTTATCCTAAAAGTCTTCTTTTTTCCAACAAATTTTTTTCTTTCTATTTCTTCAATACTAATATAACCTTTATTAGCCATATAGATAATTAAAGATACTACATCATTAGAACTAACTTTACCCTTATAAGCATAAGCTAGATCTAAACTGTTTAAATCTCCTGGTGGATAAAATTCAACCGTTTCAACAACTTGACTATCCCTACCATATTTATTCCATAAAACAAAAGATGTAATTACACCTACCAAAGGAATAATAAACATTAATATGTGAAAAAAATCAACTCTATCAGGAACAACAAAATAACCATCTTCCAACTCTAACCTAACATTAATTCCTTCATATTCAGATAGTACACTATTATATGTTCCTTTTATTATATTACCATCAACTTTATAAGTTAAATCATTAGTATCATATCCACTCACACCATAACTACCAACAGAAAAACCTAATTTTGATTTATCAAATTTCTTTGGCATAGTAATTTTAAAATTAACTTTATCAATTGTTGTATCCCATTCTGTACCGATCATATTAAAATAGAGTTCATCAAACTTTTTATTACGATCTTTTCCTAAATCATAAGAATAACTAATAGTATAAGAATGATCTCCTGTCAAATACTTATTAGCATCTCCAATTTTAATTTTTTTATTGCCATTTTCTAAAGATGTAGTAAACTTCTCACTTACTTTAATGTTAGTAATTTTAGCATGATTATATTCGCTAGTACCATCACTACGTTGTACTCTATTTCTTATAGGTAAAGTCCGAAAAATACCATGTCTTTCTATAGAAAAATTCACACTGATATTTTCTGTAATATCTAAAACATTATTTTCATTTACTTTAATATCTACATCATAATTTTTAATTGTGTATCCATAAGCAAAAACTTTATTAATTGGAAATAATAAAGTTAGTGCGAATACAATATATAATAGTCGTTTTTTCATCTAAAACTCCACTTTAACATTTTGACGTTCTTCTTGTGCTATTTCAAACATTTCTTTTGTTTTAAATCCAAATATTGAAGCAACTATATTACTTGGAAACATTTGAACTTTATTATTGTAAATTTTAACACTTCCATTATAATACTTTCTTGATGAAGCAATTTCATCCTCTAAACTAGCAATTTGATTACTTAAATTCATAAAGTTATCATTAGCTTTTAAATCAGGATAAGCTTCAGCTAAAGCCATAATTTTTGGAATAGCAGCAGATATCTGAGCATTAGCTTCGATCTTTTCATCATCACTCATACTATCATATGCGCCACTTCTAAGTTTTACAACTTCTTCCAAAGTTCCTTTCTCATGTTTAGCATAACCTTTTACCGTTTCTACTAAATTAGGAATTAAATCCCATCTCTTTTTTAGATAAACATCCATAGTTGAAAACGCTTCTTTAACTTGGTTGCTTAATCTAACAAAACTATTATAACTAGATAATACAAATAAAACAATTAAAACTAGTATAACAGCAATTACAATAATGATTGTCATATCATCTCCTCCTTCTATTATTAATATACCATAAAGTTAATTATTTTTCAATACAGAACAGAAAAAAAGGCTATTTAGCCTCAACAATTAATTTAATAGCTGTTCTTTCATCTCCATCAATTTGTATATCAGTAAATGCTGGAATACAAATTAAATTCTTACCAGATGGAGCAACAAAACCACGAGCAATAGCAATAGCCTTTATAGCCTGATTTAAAGCTCCCGCACCTATTGCCTGTATTTCAACACTATCTTTATCTCTCATAACATTTGCTAAAGCTCCCGCAACCGAATTAGGATTTGATTTAGTTCCTACTTTAAGTGTTTCCATGTATATTATTCCTTCCTTTCCATTTAATTATATGTATCAATTAACAAGATATGATTGTATAATCCTTAATTAATTATAAATAATAATAATGGTGAAATATATGTATTATTTAAATAATTTCTTTTTCTTCTCATTATTAGGTTACTTACTAGAAATAAGCATTAACATAATATCAAACAATAAAATAGAAAGTGGTTTTCTAAATATTCCCCTAACGCCCATTTACGGTATTGGTATAGTAATTATTATTATAATTAACAAAATATTAGATACAAATAATATTAAAAAGAATCTAAAAATAGTATTAACCTTTATAATAAACACTATTATCTTAACCCTTATTGAATACATAGGTGGTATTACTCTAGAAAAAATATTTCACAAATCTTTTTGGAACTATTCATCCCTACCTTTCCATATCGGTAAATATATATCAGTAGAAATAAGTATCATTTGGGGGTTATCATCCTTAATATATATTTATTTTATAAAAAAATTAAGTGATAAAATAATATATTTAACACCTAAATGGTTTAGCTATATTCTATTAATTATTACTATAATAGATATCATCATTACACAAATAATATAACAGTCTGAAATACCAACCTAATTAGGTTGGTATTTATTATCAATTACACTTATTTCATTATTAATTATTGAATAAAGATATATATTAACTTTCTTATTTGTCTTCTTTTCAATATAATCTCGATAACTATTTAATTGTTCTATATAATGCTTATCAGAAACATTTTTTAATTTATAATCAATAATATTAATATAATTATCATATTCCATCATTAAATCAATAAAGCCATGCTGTTTTATATTATTATTTGAATATAAAAATTCATATTCTTTATAAATCCTACAATCTAAATTACTCATTATATCTTGCTTTAAAAAATTAAGTATATATTTTTTATAACTATCATCTATCCCTGAAAAATCAGGATGTTTAAAATCAATAATCTCAAACAAATAGTGCATGTAAGTACCAAAATTCATCATCTCTTGTTCACTCTTAGTAATAAGACTATTAGTTTCTTTAGATATCTTTAGATCACTAATCATATTATAACCAATACTAATACCTTTTTGTTCAATAATCTCATCATTGTCTTCTAACGGAGTATCTTTACTAATAATGCTTTTATAATTCAAATCAATATTAGGTATAACATCTTTAATATTTAACTTATAATATATAGAATTTAAAATATCTAGAAAAGATCTATATTTAATCTTTATATTATTATTAATACGGATATCATTATATTTTAAATTAGCAACAATAATCATTTTTTCCCTTGTACGCGTTAAAGCAACATAAAAAAGCCTAATCTTCTCAGATACTTCATCCAGTAAATACTTATCTTTAATCAAAGCCTTAACAATTGTATCTTTAATATATTTATTTTTATAAGGTATGACAATACCATAAGTATTATCATAAAGAATCAAATCTTTTAAATCAGCAATATTAAATTTTTTATGCATTCCAGCGTAGTAGCACACTCCAAATTCTAATCCCTTAGATTTATGAATATTCATAATTTTAACATTATCTCCAATATCAGTATTTAAAGAATATTTTAATTCAATATTATCTAAATTATTTAAATAATTTATAAAATCATCAATACTATATCCAATATTAGTTAAATTACTAGCTAAAGTTTTTAAATAGTCTAAACGTATTATTGTATCATTTATACTACCTACCTTAATTGTTTTATTTAAAAAATCAAAAGAATCAATTATCTTATCTAGTATACCTACTATATCAAAACTATCCAGACTATTAACAATATCAATAATTTTATTATATAAGATATTATTCTGATAATTCTTATCTTTTATAATATGATAAATAGTATCATCATCCATATTAATTAAATAACTACGTGCAATACTTGTAAAATAATACTTAAATTCATTATCATATAAACTAGCCTTAACCTTTAAACACATATTTAAAATATTTTTAATTAGGATAATGTCTAGTCCTTTATTTAAAACTTCATCTTTATATAATACTAAAGGTATATTTAAATATTCAAATATTTGTTTATATTTATCAAATTCCGTATTACGATCCATAATAATACATATATCACTATAGGTAATATCTCTTAACTTATTAGTATTTTTATCAAGTATTTGATAATGATTATTTATCTTATCTTGTATATCTTGAGCTATTATAAATATCTCTTGTTCTTCCCTACTATACCTTTTATCCAATTCATAGTTATATACTTCTAAATAACTATCATTATCAATATAATTAGTATTACCAAAAACCATTTGATGATAATTTTCGTAATCTGCTCCCCCTATCTTTAAATCCATAATATCATTAAATATTTTATTGATATCAAATAAAACTTCTTTTCTTGAACGAAAATTTTTAGTTAAATCAATCTTATAACCATTACGATTATGAGAATAATCTTCATATTTATTTTTAAAGATAAGTGGATTAGCATTTCTAAAACGATATATTGATTGTTTAATATCACCTACCATATAGACATTGTTATTCTCAATTAAATTAATAAAAGCTTCCTGAATATCACTAGTATCTTGATATTCATCAACCATAATTTCATTATAATATTCTTTTAATTCTTGTCTAATAATATTATTTTCTTTAACTACCTTAATAGCAAGTGATGCTATATCATTAAATTCATATGCATCATGTTTATATTTATAAGCATTAATTCTTTTATCAAGTTTCTTTATAATATCTAGTATTAAACTAACTTTATCTTTATTGCTTAATATTTCTTCTTTTATCTCATCTATATTACTAACCGTTAATTCTTGAATACTTTTTAAAGTATTAGTTAAATCTTCCTTAAATATCTTTTCTTCATCACTTAACTTACTAGCTTTAGGAAGACTAACTAAAGATTTTTCTTTTATATCTTCATAACTAGAACTAGCAAGAAGAGGATTTAATGTATCTAATAATTTATCATAGTATTTACCAGTATCTATTAAATTATCTAAATTATATTTAATATTAACTATTTTTTCTTTCAATAAATTTATAAAATCATCAATAATCCAATCAATATCACGATAATAACTTTGAATGTAGTTATCCATATATTCTTGTTTATCTATTCTTAAATCTAGATTATTACTTAATTTAATAATACTTTGTTTTAACTCTTTATCATCCTTAAAACAATAATCATCAATTAAACTATAAAATATTTCATTATTTGTTAAATAGTATTCATTAAAAATATCATCCATTTCTTTACTCTTTAAAATATCAATTACACTTTTATCAATAACTTGAATATTATTTGATACATTAAGTAAATAATGATATTTCTTAACAAGAGACAAAGCATAACTATCAAAAGTAGTAATATAAGCTGAATCAAGAAGCTTTAATTGATCATCTAAACCATTATCAATAATCTTAAGACGAATACGTTCTTTCATCTCTTTAGCAGCAGCATTCGTAAATGTTAAAACAAGTAGTCTATTAATATCCACACCATCTTTTAACTTTCTAATTACTCTTTCTGTTAAAACAGCCGTCTTACCAGATCCTGCTCCCGCACTCACTATAATATTAGTACCTTCTTTATTGATAGCTTCTAATTGCTCACTAGTATATTTAGGCATCAGATTCACCTCCTAAATAAACGATATCTTTATCTTTTTTAAAACATATATCTTCATATGGACAGTATTTACAGCTAATATTTTTACCATCTATATTCTTTGGATTAATATCAAATTTACCTGCTTTAATACTATCTATACATTCAATTATTTTATCTTCAACTAATTCAATCATCTCTTCAATCTCATTATCAGATAATACTTTAGAATAACTATAAAAATCTCCATCATTCTTAACTTTTAAACTTTTAATAATTTGTGATGACTGATAACTATTATCAAATTCACCAATATATGATTTATTACTATAACCATATAGTTTTAAATTATCTTGATACTTTTTCTCATAAGATACTTTTGGATCATACTTAATATTATTGTGCAATATCTGATTCAAATAAAACCCAGCAATATGACCTCCAAACTTCTTATGTGCTAAATATAGATATACCGGTAACTGCATTCCTATACCATGTTTAATCATATTAAGATTAATATCAGTATTACCCGTTTTATAATCAACAATAGCATATATATCATTATCATACATAACTTTATCAATCACACCCATAAACTTACTATCACCAAAGTCTACTAAGACTTTTTCTTCAAATAATCTACTTTTTAAATTTATGTATTTATCTTGTCTTTTTATTTCTTCTATTATATAAGGTAATTCACTAGTTAATTTATCTAAAAAATATCTCTCTTTAATATCAAAACTAATATTATTACTTATTATATATTCTCTAATTAAATTTTTATAATCAATACCACTATATAATCCCTTTTCCAATACATAATGAAATATAGAACCTATATACATATTCATCATATTAGTATCTTTATTTATTTTTAATACTCTTTCTAAATAATATCTAAAACCACACTTATAATAATTATCCATACTAGTATAAGAAAGAACTAATTCATCATTATAATCAGTAATTTTAGTATATTTATTAGAATAACTACCATAATCTATTTTATAATTATGACTATATAAATTTAAATCCTTATCTTTAATACCATACTTATAATAATTATCATATTTTATACATGTCTTAATTAAACCCATATCTTTAGAATAACTTACTCTACTCTCAATACTGCCTTCTTTAACTTCTAAACCTAAATATTCAATCATACTAGATGGATAAAAACTATTAAAAGGCGTATTTAATTTATAAGTAATAATTAAATTTTTAGTACTCTTAATAAATCTACTAACTATATCTTTTTCAATACTATTTAACTCACTACTAGTTTCCATAAATGAAGGTTTAATATCATCATTAATATAATCTATATCTTGATGAGTAATAGGAATACTCTCATTATTAAAATTAATAAGAAAGATATATTCATCATCAAAGGTATCTCTATAATCAACTATCTCTATTTGATTATCATAATTAGTCTTTATCTTAGTTCTTTTAATATCTTCAACGATTAAATCTTTAACCTTATTATAATCATCAATAAAGTTATACTTATTAACTATATTAATAATTATATTAACTAAATTAGCATCATATTTTCTCTTTAATAATTCCATAGTATTATTAATATTACTACCATAGTTATCTAGAAAATAATTAGTAATACTCATCCCAAATAAACTAATACTCTCTTGAACACGCAAATTATATAACTTAAATATTCTTTTAATAACACTATCATAATCACTACCTACATTAGCTAACTTAATTTTAGATGGACTTACTCCATTATCAATTAACTCACATATCTTATAAGCAACGTATTCAATCTCTTCATCAATAGTATTAAAAGAATATACAATAGGTTTATAATTACCTACACAATTCTCTTTAATCTCTACTTCACATATATCCTTTAACTCTTCAATATATTTTAAATCAAACTTATTTAAGTTATCCATAAATATAATTCTTTTGCCCTTAAGATAATTATTAAATAACTTATTATTAATTAATAAGTTATTATCATCTAATTCTTTTTTTATAGATACTAATAAATCAAGTTTCTCATTACCATACACTTTATCTTCAATATATATTAAATTATTTAAATAATTAATAGCTATATCATATTTAACATGATAATTATTCATTACATAATAGATAGCTTCTTCATTATAGTCAAAATAATAATTATGAATAAAATCTAATTTATTCATAAACTTAATATTCATCATAGGTTTATCATTTAAATCAAGTAGTATCTTTTTTTTAGTATTATCACTACATACTATAATATCCATACAACCACCATCCAATAATATTGTACCATGAATAAAACTTAGACAAAAGAAAAAAGTTAGAAATTAATCTAACTTTGAATAGCAGATTTATAGACATTGATTACTGGGCGAACAGCACCGTAGTTGTCGCGGACACAGTAGCCGCGCAAACTTTCGCCGTTGTAGTACACGCCCCACACATCAGAAGAAGAAGTTTGATCTCCATCTTGCCATGATGTCATTGTCCAATACCAATAATCACTACTATATACCCAACTTGGTGTAGAAGAAGATGGTTTGTATCTAGTTGATGTTGCACCATTATCTAATTCATATCCTAAACCTGGCATTAATTCTGAAAATTGTATTAATCTTGCGCTATATCCATCTACTTCTTTTAATTCATCTG
>CADBLY010000072.1 GCA_902795725.1 uncultured Erysipelotrichaceae bacterium | reverse complement strand
CTAAGGCCGGACTTGAACCGGCACGGGATTTGACTCCCGCAGGATTTTAAGTCCTGTGCGTCTACCAATTTCGCCACTCAGGCATCAGTAATTCGATTAAGAATTACTTGTTAATTATATAACAAAAATATTTAAAAAACAATACTTTTTTAATATTTTTTTATAAATTTTACTATTTTCCTACTAAATGTAAGTTATCAAGCAGTATTCCTGTACCTTCAACTACACATGTTAATGGGCTTTCTGCTATAAATACTGGTACTTTTAATTCAAGTGATAATAACTCATCAAAACCGTGCACAAGTGAACCTCCACCTGTAACTACAATACCTTTATCAATAATATCAGCAGCAAGCTCAGGTGGTGTTTGCTCTAAAACACTCTTAGCTGCATTAATAATACGATAAGTACTTTCTCTTAAAGCTTCTTCAACTTCTTCAGAACAAAGTGTAATTGTATGTGGAAGTCCAGTAACTAAATCTCTACCCTTAACTTCCATTTTATCATTACGCCCATTAGGAAATACAGAACCTATTGTGAATTTAATATCTTCAGCTGTTCTATCCCCTACTAATAATTTATATTTCTCTCTAATATATTTTATTATATCATTATCAAAAGTATTACCAGCTACTTTAATGGAACTACTAGTAACAATACCACCTAAAGATAAAACAGCAATATCTGTTGTTCCACCACCAACATCAATAACCATATTACCACTAGGTTTAGATATATCCATACCCGCACCAATAGCAGCTACCTTTGGTTCTTCTTCTAAAAATACTTTTCTCGCACCTGTTAATTCAGCCGCTTCTTTAATAGCATTCTTTTCTACTTGTGTAATATTAGAAGGACAACATATTAGTATTCGTGGACGTGAAAAAAAGCTTTTACCATTTACCTTTTTAATAAAAGCATTAAGCATCATTTGTGTAACTTCAAAATCAGCAATTACCCCATCTTTCATTGGTCTAACTGCTCTAACTGATCCTGGTGTCCTACCAAACATTTCTCTTGCTTCATGCCCTACAGCTAAAGGTCTTTTTGTTTCATCATCAATAGCTACAATACTAGGTTCATTTAAAACAATACCTTGTCCTTTTATATAAATTAATACATTAGCAGTTCCTAAATCTATTCCAATATCCTTAGCAAACATCCTATCACCCCATAAACTATATCAATTATACCACACTTTCCCTATCTTTCAACACATTTTTTGATATTTTCTCTTTGTAGATTCTCCACCCCTAATATGTCTTATCTCTTTATGATACTCCATTATCCCTTGAACCCTTAAATATAAGTCTCTACTAACATACATTAATCTTTCATGCAAATCCTTATGTACTGTACTTTTAGACACCTTAAATCTACTAGCAACTTCTCTAATTGTTTCTCTAGTTTTAATAATATAATTAGCTTCATCTAATATTCTTTTGCTCATTATTGCATTCATCGATCCACCCCTTATTAAAATATATCCTAATTCATTGTTTTTATACATAAAAAATTAGTAGACTATAACTCATCTACTAACTTATCATAATAATTTTCTGGATTAACCGTATTACCATCAACTGCAAGTTCAAAATATAAATGATTACCTAAATCACTAGATAAATTAGAAGTTGAACTTTTAGCAATAATATCACCCTGTTTAACAGTATCACCTTTTTTTACTTTTATGTCAGTAACACTTTCATATAAACTAACTATCTTTTTATCGTGCTCAAGTTTAATAATGTTTCCATATGTTGTATCTTCTTTAACATCAACAACAGTTCCATCAAGAATAGCAACAACATCAAAACTATCACCTTTTCCATAAGATACCCCACTACTAGGCATATAAGTATTCTCATAATATATGATAGATTTTTTCTGTTCATCTTCTGATGCCTTATAATCATAGTAATTTTTAACAATCTTTACATCTTGATCATTATAAGGTCTAATAATACTTACTTTAGATGCAACAACTGGTACTTCTTCTTCCTTCTTCTTATCATCATCTAAAACCGTTTCTGATACATATTGATAATCACTATCTTGTGTATCAGACTCCATCTTACTTCTACTTGCACTTAATTCAAGTAGTATAATACCACCTAAAAGCAAACAAAAAGATAATCCGTATATAACATAGATAACAGGTTTTTTTAATCTCCTTTGCATTTTATCACCTCATTATAAAGTTTGAACAATAATTAAAACTTTATACAAAAAAAGAATCTTTTTCTAGATTCTCTATAAATAAAATTTAGGTTTATAGCTTATCTTCTGATATTCTTTATCTTTTTTTACTGTATCATTAAGGCAATCATTAAATAAACTTAAACAATTATCATCTGTTGGTAACCATTCAGATAAATTAATTGTTTCATAAATGGTTTCTAACATCATATCTATATTACCATAACATCTATCAATTAACTTCTGATAAACATTATCATCAAACACATTATCTATATCAAAATAATAACGCTTTTTCTTAAGAAAATATTTAACTCTTCTTTTAATTATTTCTTTAACCCAATTAATATCCTTACTATAATTAATATCTATAATATCATATTCATCTTTAATTAATCTATTTTTAAAAACATTATAATTAACTTTTGGATCATCTACTGTTATAAACATCTTATCAAATATTTTTTCATAAGCAATTAAAAATTGTTGTGTACCCATATTGGAATGATTAATCCAATCAAAGTTGTCAATTGCACAATTAATGTAATCTACATGTTCCATTTTTTTAATTTTATCATAAATAATTGAAGATATTTCACCCCATTTTAAATACTTACTAATCTTTAATTTTTCATAATAGGCATTATTAATATAGTTATCAGTCTCATTACATATTTGTATTAACACACTATCTATATCACTAAAATAACTACATGTTAAAGGATAATATTTTTTTACATATGATAATAGTTTTAAAGAAATCATTAATTCATAGAAGTGTTCTAAAAAAGTACTATCATAATAAGGATTATTTTGAAAATTAAGTACTTTATCAAATTTCATCCAAATAGTTTGATTATTAGTATTTATACCCCAGTGTTCCATTCTACTCAAAACAGTACTTTTACCTACGTTTCTACCACCACTTAAAATAACTTTTTTAGAACTACTATTTAAAATATCACTGCTGCACTTATACACTGGTTCAAGAACAAAACGATTAGTACTAAATAACTTATCTATATTTTTTTCAAATATCATAATCTCACTTCCCTAAATGAATTATACACAAAATTTAAATTCAAAGCAATAACTAAAACTTATCAATATTAACACCTTGATAATAATACTTTAAGATATCCGTATATTTATATCCTTCCAAAGCCATCCCTTGTGCCCCATACTGACTCATCCCTACACCATGCCCAAATCCCTTCGTATCAATTTTAACCATACCATTTTCTTCTCTTATCGTAAAACAAGTTGATCGTAATTTAAGTTTTCCACATACTTCTTTCCCAGTAAACTCTTTATTATTTATCCTAATTTTTTTAACTCTTCCAGTCTGAGTTTGTTCAAGTACTTCGATATTTAAACTCTCCATATAAGCAAGTTCTAATTGACTAAAAAACTCTAACTTTGTAAAATCCACACTATCTATATATACCGGTGATATCTCATCCCATTTACTTTCCACACTTCTTAAATAAGGTAAAGCTTGACTAAAAACATCCTCACTATTTTCCGTATAACCCACACTCGTTGAAAAAAAGAAAGATTCAATAACTTTACCATCATAAGTTAAATATTCACCAGATGTAGCTAATACAGCTTCTTTTATTTTATTCATATTTTCCGTATATTTATCCTGCCACTTTTCTTTTAAATCATCTTCTGATTTAAACACTTGATTAGCAACTGTATCCACAACATCATAATCTTTATCCTTAGAACCTTGTATATGATACATAACATAAGTTCTTGAAGCAACAGCCTGAGCTTTTAAAGCCTCTTTATCAAAAGTTATTGGAATCTCTCCTGCTAATACTCCAATCACATATTGTTCAATAGGAACTCTTTCAATGATATTCTTATCTTCTCTATAAACCCTTACAATCGAATTAGAATTAAAATTAAACGTTATTTCATCATCCCTAATAAAAACATTAACAATAATAAAAGGAATTATAAAAATTAAACATGAAAAAAGTAGTATTTTTTTTATACTCATAGAATCACCTTCCAATTATAAAACATACTACTTAAACATCTGTCCATTTAAAAAGAAATCATATAAAAAATTAGTAAACAAATAAGCTAACGAAAAACTAACCAATAGATATAAAACACGAGCTTGATATACCCTATTAACCTTAAATATACCATTAATATTAATACTATCTAAAGCCCATATCGCTAAAGGCACTGTAACAAAATAGATTATTATCTTAGGTGTCATAATTATCTATTTTCTCTTTTCTACGATTATATCTTTCTATACTCATATAATTTGTATTTAAAAACTTATCAATTATTCTTTCTATCTCTTCTATACCTAACTTAGCTGATAAAGCAATAACATTAGCATCATTATCTCTTCTTGTCATACTAGCTTCATATTCATTAGCAACTTTCGCACATCTAACCCCTCTAACCTTATTGCACGCAATACTCATTCCTATTCCCGTATTACATAGAAGGATTCCAAAGTCTATTTTACCATCTCTAACTTCTTCACCAACCTTAAAAGCATAATCACAGTAATCTACATTTTCTAACTCATCAGTCCCATAATTAACCACATTATATCCTTTATTAGTTAAGTATTTTGTCAAGTTTTGTTTAGCTAAAACTCCATGATGATCATTTCCAATTCCTATAGTCATTTCTTCCTCCTTTTAATATTAAACAAAGCTTTTAAATTACCATTAAAATAGTTTATAACAAAATATATTCCAAAACTTACAACTCCATATATTAATAAAATTGGTATTTGAATAAGTCTTGAATTTATATCCATAGGTACTATGTATTTAAGTAATACAATACTTAAAACAAATATAATAGTAGACACTATATAACCTGGAAGTTTTTTTATTGTATCATTAAAATTAAATCCATATTTTTTATGTAATACCAAAAGCGATATAATCATTGAAACACTATAACCTAATAGTGCAGCTACAATCGCGCCATAACTTACATCTAATCCCAATTTATGCGCTAATAACATAAAAGGAACATCAAAAATAGTATTTAATATTAATCCAATTAAAACACTTGTAATCACTAATTTATACTTACTAAGTCCTTGCAATGTATTAACAATAACCGAATGTAACCCACCAAACAAAGCCGTATAAGCAAACAATTTATAAACTATTGGACCATATACACTATTTCCATAGAATATTTTCCATACAGGATTTACAAGTAATGATAAAAAGATAGTTGCTGGAAGTATAACCAACAAAGTACACTGTAATGCTTTATTAAATTTATCATTTACATCCTTCATATCACCCTTAGTAAAGCTTGATACAATATTAGGAATTAAACTAGTTGTAAGTCCAGTAGTTACTGCAAGAATTATATTATTTAATTTAACTCCCCAAGTAGTAAATACACTTAATACTGACTCAACTTGATTAACATTAATATTTAAAATATCTTTCATTGTTCGAGATACTAATATCATATCAACTGTATTATATAAATTATATATTAAACTTACTATTATAAAAGGAATAGAATAATTAATAATCTTCCTTACAATTTCTTTCTTACTTACTTTTTTACCCTTAGGATTTTCCTTTAAAAGATTAGCTCTTTTTATTTTCTTTCTTAAATATAAATAAGCAACAAGTCCTCCAAAAAAAGCCCCACTAACAGCAATTCCTACTGCAATTTTTAAGTCTAAATTAAATACCCTTAAAGCTAAATAACTTCCGACAATTATTATTATAACCCTTACTATTTGTTCTATAATTTGACTATCCGTTGCCGGTTGTATATATTTATTTCCTTGTAAAAAGCCTTTAGATACACTAAGAAATGGAATAACAAGAATTGCAAAAGATACCATTCTAATAACAAAAGCAATATCTCGATAAGTATTTCCTCCCGTAGATTTTCCAATTATCAAATAACCAATCTGTGGAGCAAAAATAAATAAAAGTAAAAATATAACAATAGATATTGCTAGTATTATTTTAGTTGCAATTGCATATGTATCCTTAATTGCTAACTCATTTCCCTTCGCACTATATTCACTAGTAATTTTACTTATAGCAAAAGGAAATCCCGCACTAGATACCGCTAAAAACAACATATAAATATTGTATGCATACCCATATAAAGCTCCCCCACGTTCACCAATAATAGCATTAAATGGTATAACATATAATAACCCTATTACTTTAACAAAAATAATACCCAAGGTTGCAATTACCGCACCTTCCATAAATGAATTCTTCTTCACTTTATCACCTGAATTAATTATACACTTTATTTATATATATTGCTAGTACAGATTGTAAAAAATACCCTTTTAGGTTATAATATTATTGAAAGGATTGATATAATGTATACATTTAAAACTAACATTGATATAAAAGAATACAAAGAATTTACTAAGAATTATAAATATACATCATTCATGCAAGAGCCTAATTGGGCCAAAGTAAAAGATAACTGGGATAATATTTTATGTGGCATCTATGAAGATAAAAAATTAGTAGGAGTATGTTCTATCCTAATTAGAAAATTATTTAAAAACATTAAAATGTTTTATATTCCAAGAGGATATCTAATCGACTTTACAAATAAAGAATTATTATCTTTTATGACAGATAATATTAAAAAATTAGCTAAAGAATATAAAGCCTATGTTGTAAAAATAGACCCTAACTTCTGTGTTAGTGAAAAAAAGTTTAAAAACCAACAAGAAGAATTAAAAAACTATTCTATTGATTATTCAACAAAGCATCAAAATCTATTAGACTTAGGATATCATCATACTGGTTTTTGTACTGATCTACATCATAATTTTCAACCAAGATATAATATGAGTGTTCCACTAATAGACGATAATAATAACTTATTAACCTTTGATGAAGTATTAAAAACATTTAAATCTAAATTTAGATATTATCTAGGTGATTATCATAAAAAGCGTGGTGTCTTCTATACCCATTCCTTTGATAAATCAAACGTACCTAAACTAGTAGAACTCTTAAAATATACCGAAGAAAACAAAGGCATTAATTTAAGAAGTGAAGAATACTTTAATAAAATAATGGATAACTTTCCAAATAGAGCTTGTATTCTCTTTGGTAATTTAGATCTTGAAGTATATCTAGACTTTTTAACCAATAACAAAGGCAAAGAAGAAGAAATACAAGAAGTCAAAAATTTAATAAAATCTCAAGGTAAAATAATTACTCTATCAAGTGCACTAATGATACTACCAGACAATGAAGGTTTAAGAACCAGTGAATACTTATATGCTGGTAATGATTTAAGATTTGCTAAACTAAGAGTATCAGGCGGTATTGCTACAGAAGCTGTAAGAATATCCATAGATTATAAATGTCATTATTGTAACCTAGGTGGCATTGATGGAACCTTAACCGATTCCTTATCTAATTTTAAATCTAAATATAATGCCATTATATGGGAATTTGCTGGTGAATACGATTTAGTAATAAATAAATTTAAATATAACTTTATCAAAACCTTCTACCCTTTATTAAAGAAAATATATAAAATAATCAAAAAATAAAAGGAAATCTAACTTTCCTTTTTTTCATCGACAAACCCAGCTTCCTTTAATACATTGTATACACAAGAATAACTTCGCCTTCCATAAAATTTACAAAACTTCTTTATACTAGCATTACTTCTTTTATAAAGACTAATAATATATTCTTTTTCTTCTTTCTTCATCTTATTAGGTGGATCCTTATGTGTATTACCATGTACTAAAGATACTGTTCCATTAATAACTTCTTTTTTTAATCTCAATAAATACTTAGGATGATACCCTGTTAACTCCGCAATTTCTTTATAAGATAAATATGATTCTCCAGATAACTTCTTTTTAATAAGATTTACTGCTTCAATTTTTTTT
>CADBLY010000071.1 GCA_902795725.1 uncultured Erysipelotrichaceae bacterium | reverse complement strand
CTTTAGATGAAGAAGTTAAAGATGAATCTGATAATCCATCTATTGGTATTATTCTATGCCAAAATAAGAGTAATAAAATAGTTGATTATACTTTAAAATATATTAATAAACCTGTTGGTGTGAGTGAATATAAAATATTTGATAAACTTTCTAATGAATTATCAAAAGAATTACCAACTAAAGAAGATATTGATTTACACATAGATATAGATGATGAATAAATAAGGAAATATACATTAAATTGAGTTAAGCCGAATTTAAGCCGGTTTTAAACCGAAAATAAGCCGAATTTTGTAAAAAAATAATTATTAGTGACGTTATGACGTTAAATTGTACTAGGGGTATGATAAAAACTAACGTCATAACGTCATTCTTGTAATAAAGGTATTGATTTTAAATTAAATTATCGTATAATATGTATGAAATGGAATGGAGGAGTCATATGATTGAAAATTTTTTTGACTATATCATTATAATGGCTTTTGAGTCATTATTGATGTATGGTGATCAGAAAAAATTAAAGTATGAACAATTGTATAATTATAGAATGTATTTAGTATCTAAAATAAAGTTATTTTTAAGTAAAAATACATATTTATCTAACAATACTAAACTATATGAAGATGCTAAACAATTTATAGATAGTAATATTTTAATTAATTCACAAATAGAAAAACAATTATTCAAATATTTTATAGATAATAATAAATCTGAATTTAAAATGGACGGAGATGGCATCAGCATAACTGATTATGTAAATCCAGAACAATTATTTTCTTATCGAATGGGCGTTATTCGAAATACACAGTTGTATAGTTTGTTTCAGAATTTCCAAAGTGATTTAGATTTGTTAGATATAATAGATGCAAATAAAGTGAAGAATAATATAAACAGTATTATTAATGCAGAAAAAATAAATGAATTTTTATTTTCGATTAATACCGACAATCAATTAATTAATGTGAATCAAAACAATTCAATTGTATCATCAATAATAAATTATTTAATTAAACAATCTTCATATTATGTAGCAAGGTTTATAAAATTATTCAATATTATCTGTAACACACAAACAGAATATAAAAATTTTAATGATTTAAAAGAACTTAATTTGTTTAGTGATTATTTAGAACAAAAAGATACTTTTTATAAAAAATATTTTGAGAATAACCTTATTTATTTAAGGGCAACAAGTACAAATAAATATATGTTATATGCTATGTTTACTGACGAACAATTATATATTTATAAAATTGCTAATTATTTAGATATAATATATGAAGCAAAATTGATTGAAGATAATACTCAAGATAATCATTTTGGCGATGATGATTTAGATGAGGATGATTGGGATGTTGACGAAGAGAACGATTTTATTGATGAAACAAATTATGATAATCAAGATGATGATTATCTAGTAGATAATGATGAATGGAATAATGAAGAATACAATGATGATGGATTAGATATTAATAATTTGAAACAATATGTAATCGCGGACACTTTATTTTACTTGAATTATATATCTGTTATTAATAATTATATATCGAGATATCCAATGAATGATGATCTTTTAAAAGTAAAAAAAAGAATGCTTTATTTTTTAGATCAAAAAGAATATGGATTATATGATGATAAAAATATTTTTAAGACCATAAACAATTTATCTAAAGAAAGTATTGATGATCCTAAGTATTACAATGAATTTTATATTTTTTCAAGATTGTTTATATCTGATATTATCGTTTACGATTCAATAGATTGTAATACATTAAAAAAGATATTATTCATTTATACTTATTATAAAATGTCTAATGATGAACGAATAATAAGTTATATATCAGAGTTTAATACGGATGTTAGCAAAAAATTATATAATGCTGTAGTAAATCAAGAATTTTACTGTTTTGGTGTAAAGACAGATGATGATTCTAAACTAAAAAAGCACAAAAAATCATAGCAACGTTATTAATTAGTATGGAATGGCAATCTATAATAAATATTTAAATTTATAAATAATATGACATAAACGTTATATAATAATGTTGAATGGAGGATTAACTTAACATGAATAATGAAGAATATGAAAAAGTATATAATCAAACTTTAAAAGAAATTAAAGACATGCTAGATAAAACTACACATCCTACTAAGTATATTAATACAAAAGGAATGTCTAGAAAAGAAAAAGAACAGTTAATTATTGATTTACAGGATAAAATTTATAGATTACAATGTGAAATAGTCATTAGAAAAAGGGTTAATGACCAAATAACTAGTGGTTTAATAGATAGTAAATATCAACAGGTTACACAGTTATTGCATAATCCCTTACTAACATTACCAAGTGGGAAACAAGTATATTTTAGTTCATTAAATGATGATCAAATACAATATTTGGAGAGTTTGGCATCAGAAAAGCACTTATGATAATTTGATGCTAAAAGTTGAAACAAGTATACATTTAATTAATAATTATTAAGAAGATATAGATATTATTACTCCAAATGATTTAAAACATAATATAGTAAAAAATAACCTAGTAAGCAATACTCTGCCGACTAGGTATTTTAGATTTTCAACCACCCATTCAACTACCAAAAGTAGTAAATTAAATGATATTTAGGTAAACTTTTCTAAACTTTATTAAACAATAATTCGTTATAATATAAGGGAAAAATACTTAGGAGTGCATGATAAAAGTTTTCCCCCTGAAGAGAGCGAAAGCTCTCATTTTTGTTTAAATTAAAGGGTAAAAATCCTATTAAATATTTTTAGGTACTAAATTAGGTACGTTAATTTAGAAAAAATCATAAAATTTGATATTTTTAGAGTATTGGAAATAAATTTCCAAAAGTAGGTAAAATTACTGAGTTCTGGAAAAATATTTCCAAAACTTTTTGTTATAATTTGACAAAACTAATGATAAATGTTATAATTTCATTAGATTTGTCAAGGAGGAATATCTATGGAAAGGATGACAATTAAAGAATTTAAAGATCAAAGTAATATTGAAATTATAGAATCTATTATGAAAATGAATAATGGATATGTTACTTCAAAAGAACTATCTAAT
>CADBLY010000070.1 GCA_902795725.1 uncultured Erysipelotrichaceae bacterium | reverse complement strand
GATGATGAGATGGGACTTGACATTGGAAGTGAGACAGTTAAGCTGTTTTCTAAGTATTTAGATAAGTCTAAAACGGTTTTGTGGAATGGGCCAGTTGGTTATTCAGAAATAGATGAGTTTAGTAATGGTACGAAGGCCTTATTATCTGCTTTGAAAAAGAATAAGGGACGTGTTATAATAGGTGGTGGAGATACAGCTGCTGCTGCTTTAAAGTTCGGATATAGAGATGCTTTTAGTCATATATCTACTGGTGGTGGAGCTTGTTTAGAACTTTTAGAGGGTAAGAAATTACCTGGTTTAGAATGTATTAGTGATAAGTAGGGATTTGATGAAGAAATTTATTAATTATATAGTATTAGCTATTGTTACTATTATTGTACTTATATTTGCTTTAAAGGATAATTTTAATGATATTATTCATATTCTTTTTACAATGAAGTTAGGATGGCTTATACTTGCTTTTTCAATGATTATTATATTTTGGTTATGTAAGTCTATTGCTATTCATATGTTTAATAAGAGTGCGAAAGGCGATTTTAAGTATCATAATAGTTTAATTCTTGTTATGCGTACACAGTTTATGAATGCTATTACGCCTTTTGCTACAGGTGGACAACCTTATCAAGTATATTTTTTGAGACAGTGTGGTATTAAGGCATCAGTGGCTACAGGAATAATTGTTCAAAACTTTATTGTATATCAAATAGTATTAGTTTTTTTAGGATTAATTGCTTTATTTAGTAATTATTTCTTTCATATATTTCCTAAGAGTCATTTACTTGCTAAACTAATTATACTTGGTTTTATTATTAATACAGTGGTTATAGTTCTTTCTTTTGTTATTTCTTTTGGTAAGAAGATTAATAAAAAATTAATAAAGATTGGCATAGGTATTTTAACTAGGTTAAGATTAGTTAAGGATAAAGAGAAGAAACTACAAGAATGGGATGTACGTATTAATAACTTTCATGATAATGCAAGTACTTTACTTAAGAATAAAAAAATCTTTTTTAGTACGATAGGTCTTAATTTTATAGCTTTAGTTTGTTTATATAGTGTTCCATTCTTTGTTTTAATGGCGATGGGTAATAGTAGTGTGAATATTACTTTATCGATTATTACGTCAGCTTATGTTATGCTTATAGGTTCTTTTGTTCCTATTCCTGGTGGAACAGGGGGATTAGAGTATGGTTATAGTGCTTTTTATGGTTTCTTTGTTAAGGGAAGTGTTTTATCTGCATCAATGCTTATATGGAGGTTTATTACTTATTATTTAGGTTTAATAGTTGGTGGTATTGCAATGAATATTAAGAGGGTGAAATAGTGAGAATAGGAATATTTACAGATACTTATGCTCCACATATTAATGGAGTAGCTACAAGTATTTTAATGCTTGAGAATGCTTTGAGAAAACAAGGGCATAGTGTTTTTATTGTAACGGTTAACCCAGATGAATTATCATATGATTTTGAAAATAGTGATCGTATTATTCGTATTCCTGGAATTCCAACTGGAATATATGATTATAGATTAAGTGGGATATATCCGGTTAAGGCTGTTAATAAGATAAAGGAATGGAATTTAGATATAATTCATTCACATACAGAGTTTGGTATTGGTACTTTTGCTCGTATTATGGCTAAACAGTTAGATATTCCACTAGTTCATACATATCATACGATGTATGAAGATTATGTGCACTATATTACTAAAGGTTTATTTGATACACCTAGTAAAAAAATTGTTGAATATATTACAAAGTTTTATTGTGATAAAACAGCTAAGGAATTGATTGTTCCTACTAAGAAGACTTATGATTTATTTAAGGAAAAATATAAGTTTGATCGTAATGTTCATATCATTCCTACGGGGATAGAAGTAGAACAATTTTATAAAGAAAACAGTGACAAACATAATCAAAAGGTAATAAAGTTGAAATATAAACTAAATGATGATGATTTTATTATTATTTTTGTTGGAAGAATAGCTAAGGAGAAAAATATTGAATTTTTAATTGAAAATCATGCTACTTTAGTTAAGAAAAAGAAAAATGTAAAGTTACTTATTGTGGGTGATGGACCTGACAGAGAAGAACTTATGAAGTTGAGTGAGAAATTAAATATTGCAGGGAGTGTTATTTTTACTGGTAAAGTTCCTTGGAGCGAGATAAGGGATTATTATAATATTGCAGATGTATTTACAACGGCATCTTATACAGAGACTCAAGGCTTAACACTCATTGAAGCTATGGCAGCATCTTTACCGGTTGTTTGTTTAGATGATGAAGCTTTTAATAGTATAATTATTAATGATTTAAATGGTTATTTATTTAAAGATAATAACGAATACTTAGATAGTATGATGAAGATAATAAATTCTAAAGAATTAAGAAAAAGATTGGGTAGTCAAGCACGTATTAGTTCTGATACTTATTCTTCAAAATATTATGCGGAGAGAGTTATTGATGTTTATAAGTTAGCTTTGGATGGGATGGAGCACTCGGAAAAGAGAAGTTTCTTTGCTAAAGCTAAAGATGTAGTAAAGAAGGGATTTCATGGGAAATAAGTTGTTAATTTTTAATATGAAAACAACAATGAATATTAATGATGTTGATAAGTTTTTAAGGGAGATACCTAGTTTACCTAGTAATGCAATAGTATGTCCAGAGATGGTGTATGTGCCTTATTTTATTAATAAATATACGGTAGGTTTACAAAATGTATATTTTAATGGAAGTTATACAGGTGAAGTTAATGTTAGCCATATTAAGAATATGGGTATTAATTATGTAATAATTGGTCATAGTGAGAGAAGAAGGTATTTGAACGAATCCAATGAATTAATTAATCAAAAGGTTAAGGTTTGTTTAGAAAACAATTTAAAGGTTATTTTATGTATTGGAGAGACACTTGATGATAAGGAAAATGGTAAGACTAATGAAGTACTTAAATGTCAATTGGATGAATGCCTTAAGGGTGTGGATAGCTCAAATATTATTATTGGTTATGAGCCAGTATGGGCAATTGGTACGGGTAAAACACCTAGTTTAGAAGAAATTGAAAAGACTATTGACTATATAAAAAAAATATGTCATAATTTAAGAGTTGTTTATGGAGGTAGTGTGAAGCCAAATAATATTTCCTCTTTAAATAATATAAGTGGTGTGGATGGATTTTTAATTGGTAAATCTAGTACCATAGTAGATGAAGTTAGAAAAATTATAGAAGTTGTTAATGGTTAACGACTTTTTTCTATGTTTTACGACATAATACGTCAAAAAAAGCTAATATATACTCTAGAAATGTTTTGAAATACTGTAGTATAATTGTTTTACAAGAATAAAAGGAGGAAACGTATGAAAAAAACTAGAGTAGTTATGATTGATGATAACGTGCAGTTATGTGGTGCGGTACAGGAGTATTTTAAAGGTAGTAAAAATATTGAGTTAGTATATACAGCTTATGATGGCGTGGAAGGCATGAAAATTATTGAAGATAAGGATGACTATGATGTAGTTATATTAGATTTAATAATGCCTAAGAAGGATGGGTTAAATGTCTTAGAAGAGATGAAGGAAAAAAACATAGAAAAGAAGATGATTGTTCTAACAAGCTATAATTCTCCAGAAGCGATTAGACAAGTATCAGAGTATGGAGTACAGTATTACTTATTAAAACCATTTGAATTTGATGATTTAGAAAAAAGAATATTAGGGTTAAATAATGTTAAAACATCAAAGAGTTTAGATTTACATCATAACAAGGTACAGGTAGCTATTACTAAAATATTACATGAATTGGGTATTCCATCACATATTAAAGGATATCAATATATTAGAGAAGGTGTAGAGATAATCTTTGAGCACCCGGAAACGATAGGTGGGATTACAAAGGAGTTATATCCTGAATTAGCACTTAAGTTTGATACAACAGTATCAAGAGTAGAGAGGGCTATAAGACATGCAATAGAAGTTAGTTGGAATAGAGGAGACTGGGATTTAATGGAAGAAATCTTTGGTCATTCAGTGGATATTGATAAGGCTAAGCCAACTAATAGTGAGTTTATGGTAACGATTGCTGATAAATTAAGATTAGATTATCATAAAGTATAAACTTTATCTTTGGATAGAGTTTTTTTGTTTAATAAAGTATATTATTGATTAGTTATATTATTAGTTGAAAAAACTGATGATGTTACAAAAATATATTTTATGCACAAGTTTAGATGGAAGATAATTATGGATAATAAATTGTTAAATAGAAATAAATAGCAAGTAAAAACAGTACTTTTTGGGTACTGTTTATTTGTGTCGTAATCTAAATAAATTAAAGGATGGTTTGTTTAGAAAACGATATTCTATTGTTTCGTTACCTAATCCATTGGAAATAAAAAGTTCAGTTTGTTTAAGATTGTAGTGTTCATTTGAATATTTTTTAGAACCTTCTTTTTTTATTATTCCTCCAATAAATGGTAGTTTTATTTGACCTCCTAGGGAATGACCAGCTAGGATAAGATTGAATTTATTATATTCTATCTTTTTTATGGTATCTGGTTCATGGAGAACTAAGATACTATATAGTTGATTATTGTTTAGATAATCAATAGTAGAATTTAATTTATCTTTATTTTTGTTTTTGTTAGTACTTAAGCCACTAATAAGAATAGTTTCTTTATCTTTATGAATTACTTGATAAGTATCATTAAGATTAACAAAGTTAGAGTTTGTCATAATAGTTTCAAAGTCTTTGTTATTATAGTCATTATCACCTGTTATATAGTATTTATCTATAGTAGTATCAATTTTTTGTAATTGTTCAGTGATAGTTTCAATATCTTTTGGCTTATATTTTACTGATTTATCTAGTAAGTCACCAGTTAAAAAGACAATATCTGGTTTAGTTAAATTAATTTGATTGATGATTTTAATTAAATCATCTTTTTTGATAGTAGTTTTATAGTGAATATCGCTTATTTGAACAACTTTTAAGCCATCAAAGTTTTTGGGCAGTTTATTATTATATAAAGTTCGTTCTTTTACTATAAATCCTACAGGATTAATATATTTACTATATAAATAAATTAGACTAGTCAATATTATTAATAGTGTTAATAGTTTAATGATGAGTTTGATTATTCTTTTCATTTGATCACCTACTGTAATAATATTATCATATTTATAGAAAAAAATATAGTGTATACAAAAAATAGTTGACAGATGCATAATATTAGTGTATAATACTTGTGAAATGGAGGGATACTATGGCTGTTAAATTAAGATTAAAGAGAATGGGTGCGAAAAAAAGACCATTTTATCGTATTATAGCTGCTGATTCTAGAAGCCCTAGAGATGGTAAGTTTATTGAACAAATTGGATATTATAATCCAATCGAAGAACCTGCTGTTGTTAAGATTGATAAAGAATTAGCTTTAAAATGGTTAAGAAACGGAGCAATTCCTACTGATACTGTTAGAAATTTATTTAGTAAACAAGGAATTATGAAAGCATTCCATGAATCTAAATGTAAGAAAGATGGTGAATAGGATGGATTTAGTTGAATTAACTAGATCACTTGTTACTTATCTAGTTAGTGATAAGGAGAAAGTTGAGATTAATCTAATTGAGGAAGAAAGTGTAAAAGTTGTTCAAATACTTGTTAGTGAAGAAGATATGGCAAGTGTGATTGGTAGAGGTGGTAGTATTGCTAATGCAATTAGAACTATTGTTCAAGCTGCTGCTTATACTAATAAATTAGGTTCGGTTAGAGTTAATATTGATACATTATAAAATTGGAATTTATCCAATTTTTTTCTTGTAATAATACATATTATGTATT
>CADBLY010000069.1 GCA_902795725.1 uncultured Erysipelotrichaceae bacterium | reverse complement strand
ATTCCACAAAACCGTTTTAGACTTATCTAAATACTTAGAAAACAGCTTAACTGTCTCACTTCCAATGTCAAGTCCCATCTCATCATCTAAAATATCATCAATCTCGCTATATCTCACAAATTTATTACTTATATCCTTTCCATTTACCGAATCTATAGGAAGAACAATTTTAGATGTATACTTATTAATCATATCCTTACAATAATCTATTGAAGTTTCGTCAAGTAAAGACTTACCAATTTTACACCCTTTAGCATATAAAAACGTATAAGCCATACCACCACCTATTAAAATATAATCACACTTCTTAACCAATGAAGATATAACTCCAATCTTATCACTAACCTTTGCCCCACCAAGTATCACACTAAAGGGATGCTCACAATTATCTAAATTACTGAGATTAGCAAGTTCCTTTTCAACAAGAAACCCAATCCCACTAGGTAAAAAATTACTAATACCAACATTAGATGCATGAGATCTATGCATCGTACCAAAAGCATCATTAATGAAAATATCCCCTAAACTAGCCCAATACTTACCAAGGTCTAAATCACAATTACTTTCCTTCTTACCATCTAAATCCTCATAACGAGTATTTTGAACAAGCAAAACACATCCATCACCAAGATTATTAACTTCATGTTCAAGCAACTCACCACGAGTCTCATCAACAAAAATAACCTCACGATCAAGTAACTCACTTAACCTAAAAGCAACAACCTCTAAACTATACTTATCCTTATCTTCTTCACTTTTAACCCTACCTAAATGACTAAACAAAATAACCTTAGCCCCATTATCCAAAGCATAGTTAATCGTATCCAAAGACTCTCTAATACGATTATCATCAGTAATCTCACCATTATCCATAGGAACATTAAAATCAACCCTTATAATTACTCTCTTCCCCCTTAGATCATAATCTCTAATACTTTTCTTCATCTTTATCACCAATTCTATTCTATCATATATTACCATTTTTATCCATTAAAAAAGCCAGATAAACTGACTTACTCATTATTTTGTTGATTTGATTCAACAAGTATATCTAAAGCTTCTTTATAGACATTGATTACTGGACGGACTTTAGTTGAGACATTTTTCCCAGTACCAATACTTATATCACCATTAGACAGAACAATATAAATATTTCTAAAAGCAAAAGGACTCATGGTATAATATCGTTCACCAACATTATACACCCAATTAGGAACCCCATCTTGTAAAGCTTTTGCTCCATTAGAAATAGTTCCATAACCCAATCTAGATAAATCATCTATACTTAATAATCTAGCTTTATATCCATTTACTTCTTTTAGTTCATCATTTAAAAACTCACTATTCACCCAACTATCTACTTCAATTTTTATTAATGAATTAGCATAATCATCATTATCTGCACTTGTATACTTACTTACTACACCATCTATAAAAGTATCTTTAAACGCTACTACATAATCTTGTCCTGCTCCACTATTTTCAATTACCCAGTAATCTTCATTATGAACAGATATTTTATTGCCAATTTTATACACTTTATAATCAGCTACTTCTCCATTATCTTTAACTAAAGCATCCCCTGATTGTTGATAATAAATTGTTATATTTAAATTAGATATAGATACCTCACTAGTTGGTAATTCTGAAGCAGTTACTGTATCATCATATGTTAATGTTACTTTCATTGTATTTGTTTCTTTAGCATATAAAGTGTCTCCTACTTGAACAGTTGCTCCATTATCATAAGTTAGAGAATAGTGCAGGTGGTTACACACATTCGTATTACTTGTTGCATCTGTTCCCGTACATGATGGTGTACCTACTGATACACTTGTTAACACTGCATTATAGTTACCTTCATTAACTACATCCACTGTAAAAGAAATAGTATCACCTGGGCTAGTTACCGATACACTATAATTATCAATACTTGCTCCACTAGCTAATCTTGGTTGTGTCAATACTTTAGCTGTATGAATAGTAGATATAGTAGATAGATGTTCAAAATGAACATCCCATTTAGATATTCTTCCTACTCCACTACCATTTGATATATTTAATTGTCCAGTAAAAGCTGCATAAACTAAAGTAACTAATATTATTCCAGCTAATGCTATTAAGCCTCCTCCAAATATTCCTATTGTCCTTCTTCTATACATAATCTATTCTCCTAACTTCTACATTTATTTTATACTAGTGTGCTAAAAAAATTAATTTTTTATTTAACATTTGTAATAAAAAATTAATCTAATATATGTATTACTATAAAACATCAAGTATAAAAATAATGTCTAAAAAACCCAAGACATCTCTTCTTATCTTGAGTTATTTATAATATATTATTTACTATTTAAATAAGCTTTTAAGTTAAACAAAAACTTAGGATGTTTCTCTAATTTAGGATATCTCCCACCCTTATTTAAAGCTATAACAGGATAATCATCATTTTTATATTTTCTCTTTTCCTTACCCTTTTCTACTTTAATAATACTATCATTCATATCCAAATTATATATAGTATTAATATTAGTTAAATCATAATTTTTTTTGTACCACTCTATATCTCTAGCTGATATTAAAACATCGTAATCTCTTGAATTAGATATAGAAAGCATATCATTTAAATAGTGTATATTATTAATAGTTTCAATATTATCTAAAACAAAATTAAACTTACTATTTAAACTATTATTATTAACTACATCATATACTTGATATAAATAAATATTAACTAAATTATTTATAGCTTTATTCTCATCTTTATTAACTATAAACAAAGCTACTTTATCATCTTTAATACTTCTTAAATCATAATCAGTATAAGATAATAATATAGATAAATTCTCATATAATAGATACGTATTTAACTTCTGTCTAAACACCGTAAATATGCTATCTCTTGTCTCTTTAGGGGCTAATAAAACTTCAGATAATGCTAAATATATTGAACTAGTTTCATCAAACATATTAAGAAGCTTATCAAACACTTCTTCTTGTTTTAATATATTATTCACACTAAATAAATTTATTGCTTCTTCTTTCGCACTTTTAAACAAAATCAAACATAAACCTACAAACAAATCCATACTAGCATTTATCCAAAATAAATCATTAGCTGTTTCATCATAAAAGATACTATAACCAATATTCCTAAGTAATTCTACACTTTTATCTTTATCACTACTATACATCTTATAAGGTAAAGTTAAAGGATTCCAACTATTACTATTAATACTTCTTCTTAAATTTATAATATTTATCTTATATCCTTTATCCATCAATTCATTATAATAATTATTATAATACTCTTCCTTTGGATCTAAAAAGACAAATGATTCATTATTATTAATTTTTTCATTAATTAACTTAATCATAATTCTTTCTGTCTTAAAAGAATTACTGTGTCCAAATACTAATGTATTCATCACTTTACCTCCACTACTATATAATTATCATCACTAACTATTTCATTATCTTTAACATACATAGCTTCTATATTAATTGAATCATTATCCTTTGTATCTAAAATAAACTTGTTTTTTATCTCTATTGGTAATTTAAAATCAAATATATCATTATTACCTATCTTAAATACATCACATATATTACCTACATAACTACATATATATCCAATAGATTCATAATTAGACATATTATTTCTATTCATTAAATATAACCTATTCTTATTCTTTTTTGAACATATTAAATAATTAAAATCAAAACTATAAGTATCAATATCCGTCAAAGAATATTTCCATATTTTATCTATAATTATTTTATAAGTATATTTAAATTCATTAATATAACTATAATCTTTCTTAATAATACCTTCATAAGCTTTTTTTAATGAACTAAACTCTTGATGAGTAAGTAAAAAGATATAATCATTTAGTATCAAAGATAATTTATTTTTTAATACCTTAATATCCTTTTTATTATATTTTGAACTAACAAACTTATCTCTATTCTTCATATAAAGATCTACTAAAGGAATAAGATTTCTAATACTAGTTAATCGCTGTTTTTGCCTTTCCATCTCAAAATTTATATTGCTCATGTTTATAACTGATTTGTGCAACACTAAAGCATTATAAAATCTTTTTAATTTATTAGCTTCAATATTATCATCATTTAAAAATGTTAAATCAAGTGATTTCTCATCTTTATCTACATAATCAATAATTTTCATTAAATCATCAGTCATAATCTCTTTAAGTAGATTAACACGATTATTTATACCATCTATTATTTTTTTATTTTCCAATGCTTTACTTTTATTATCCTTAAGTAAACTTAAAGAATCAATTTTTTTATAATCATTAATAATTGGTAAAGACTTATCCTTATATCTTTCATCTACCCCTTCTAAAAACTTAATATCTACACTATAATATCCTTTATGATTATAATTTCTTAATTCATTAACTTCATCATTATTATATCCAATTGTATCACTTATATTAGCAATAATACTATTTAAATCAATTTTAAAAGCATTTCTTTTATTAAATATTTCAGTAGCAAAAAAAGAATAAGCATAAAAATTACTCTTATTTAAAATATAATTAATATCTCTATTAAATTTGTAAATCACTTTATTCATACTTATCCCTTTTATCCTTATAAAATAATTATATAATAATATCCTTAAAATGTAAATAATTAATTACACCCATCTTTGACACTTAAATCCCACTAGATATTGAAAAATCTAGTTTTTTTATCAAAAACTATTGCGTACTATATATGTACTATGGT